>JANXMY010000131.1 GCA_025354405.1 Armatimonadota bacterium | reverse complement strand
GGGGATTTGCACTTCTGAAGCACGGGGGTTCAGCCCCGTGTTCCTCTCGTGTTCCTCTCGTATTACTCCCGTGTTCCTCTCGTGTTCCTCCCGTGTTCCTCCCGTGTTCCTCCCGTATTCCTCCCGTATTCCTCTCGTATTCCTCTCGTATTACTCTCGTATTACTCTCGTGCTCCTGCTCATTTCCCCATCCATATTTTCGCCCCTTGACACAGGTTCCTTCCTCCTGCCATACTATTTACAGTAGAAAATAGTAGACACCTGAGTCTTGACCAAACTCGTTTCTGAAAGGAACCCGCCGCCATGTCACTCGCTGCTTGGACCGCCCCGACGCCGAACCGACGCGCCATCGCCGCTCGTAATGCCACCACCCACGGACTCTTTGCCCGGGATGTTGTCCTGCCCTCCCTCGGCGAAGACCCCGCGGGATATAATGAAGTCTATCTCGATCTCTGCATGCAGATCAATCCGACCAACCTGCTGGAGCGGCACTACGTCGAAAAAATCACCGCTGCCTCCTGGCGGCTCCGCCGACTTCACCGCTGGCAGGCACAGCTGTTCGAGGATGCCCGCCTGTCTGAAGACGAACGCCTGACCAAGATCGATAAAGTCATGCGCCACGAAACCGCTCTCCACCGCCAGATCGATACCGCGATCAAAATGCTCTCCAAACACGTCCCGCGCCTCCTTGCCGCCCGGGCCCGCGAAGAAGCCCTGGCCGAGATGGAGCAGACCGACCGTGCCTGCCGCGAGGATTCGGATATCGCCGCCGAAGTGGAAACCAAGACCCGCGAGAACCTCCATTTCCGCCCCTGGCCCTCAGACTTCGAGATGGCGAAGCTGGACAACCTGGTCCCCGTCCCAGAGCCTGAGCCGCGCGTCGCCGAGATTGAAGAAGAGGATGATGACGAAGAGGCCGATGACGAAGAATACGCGGAGATTGTCCGGCTGGAAGAAGAAGAATTAGATCGGCAATGTGCGGAAGCACGTGCGATCACGAAAATGGAAATGGATCGAGGCTTTGCACATCATAAGCACATCAACTACAATCCCAAAGCAAAGGGATAGTAAATTTGCTAAAACAAACTGATGCCCAAACTTTCGCACCGACAAAACTCAGCATTTCCTCAGCCCCGGAGGGGCTTTCTCCGAATAGCCCGGCCCTTCAGGGCCGGGTACGATCTGGGAGCACGATCTGGCCGAACAATCTGGCCGAACGATCTACTTTTCTCCAACTCTGACCCCCCATAGCTGGGACTGGGGGCTTCTACAGTCGTACTACAGCCGCACCCACGCATGCGTGGCTGCCGGCAAAGTCGCCTTTAGATTTGTCCGGTCGCGGATACCCTGCGCCGTCAGCGTGTACAGCGTGCCCTTGCGAAGAGGGGATGTCGCCAGGTAGACCGTTTGCTTGTCGAA
>JANXMY010000072.1 GCA_025354405.1 Armatimonadota bacterium | reverse complement strand
CCGAAGGCGAACGCGGCGCGGAGTCTCGCTGATTGAGATTCTGATTGTCCTTGTTATTCTGGTCGTCGGTATCCTGACCATCATCCGGCTCTTCCCCAGCGGCTTTTTCTCCGTGGAGAGCGTCGGCAACGCCGCTCTGGCTGATAGCCTGGGGATTGGCACTTTGCAGGGACAGACCCAGAACAGTGGGGGCCTGCCGGATGCAATTCTGCCTGGGACTATGAATGTCAATGGGCAGCCGACGTCTGCAGTTGCCGATGGAGCCTACGACCCGGATCGAGCCGAGAACCTCGACGGCGATGTGGCCGCTGCGCCTCGGGGCTTTAATGCCCATGTCATCTATAATGAGACGATGACTGTCCCCTCGGCCCGAACCGTCGCCGGTGTGACGCAGTCGGTGTATGAAGTCAGCTTCGGCCCTATCCAAATGGGAAACATCGATCCGGCAGGCAGCCTCACGAGCCTGCCTGCTCAGTTGTCCATCAACAGCCTGCCCTGGGCACAATCGCCGGGTGACTCCACCGGGCCGATCAACGCAACCCCAGGATACCCTCAGTACCTGTCCGTTTCCGGTCAGCCGACCTACGCCGTCGATCTTGTCAACAAGAAAATCGCCGTGGCTAATGCGCCGTACACTGCTACGCCGTACACTGCTACGCCGGCAAATGACGCTAAGTCGTATGCGCAGAAGATGGTGCTCGTGATACAGTGTGCAGACGGCACCCAGTACCGTAAATATTTGAACGTCCCGGCAGCGACGCCGCGTGATACAACCAACCCGAACGCTCCAAAGATGTCCTCCGGCGCAGCCGGTAACGACGCTTATATGCCAGATACGGCGAGCAACTACCAGGGCGGCTGGTTCGACCCTACGACCACCTATCAGGACTCGGTTTCCACCTCACCCTCACCTGGTGCCGTCTGGACGAAAGTTATTTTGTATCGGCCCTTCAATGGTGTGATCAACACGGCTGGCGGGGGGGCTTTCACAAATGACCCATACGAGTTCATGCTGCCGAATGCGAATATCGTAGATGTTCCAGCTATGACAAGTCAGGGCAATATTGGGGCGATCTCGTTCAACCCGCTCGGTGCGGGCCGGATCGGGGTCAAACCGCTCAAAGCACAAATTACCTACCAGAACTACAGCTGGCGTATCCTCCACGAAGACCGAGATATTCCGGCCCTAACGGCGGGCAATACGACCGTCGTGCGTTTGACGCTCAAGAACCTGCGGCGGGCAGGGGATGCCGCGCCGGACAACACGATTGACACGGGTCTCATTCCCGGCAGCAACGTCGGCTTCGTCATCCAGGATCTGGATACGGGGATGCCGCTGACCAGTCCCAACGATGAAGACATAAACGGTACCATCGCCGGCCAGATCAACCTGAGCTATGCCACGGGGCGTATCACGTTTCCAGCGGCAGCGTTCCCTGACGGCATGGCCCATCATGTCCGCATCTACTATGCCGGGGACGCCCAGTGGACCGTCGCGGTGCAGAAGGCGTCGGCGCACTACTTGGATGTCACGGCGACTGCGAGTGCCAACGGCATCCTGCCGGGCCAGTTTGCATTCGATGGAACAACCCTGACGGCCTACTTCCCGCAAAGCGAAGCGGGCCGGACCATCGCCTTTGAAGGCACTTACCAGGACGGCACCGCGCAGAGGACCTTTGCGCTGACCGGAGTAGTCGGCCAAGCCTTGTATCCGTTCGCCGGCGGCAACTACGTTGGCGTGACGCTTTCAGCCACGAGTGCAGCCACTCCGGCACTGCCGGGAAGCACCACGGCAGTCACGTTCTCCGCCGTGCGCGGCCTCTCCGCCCGGGCAGTTGTGGCCTGGAAAGAGCGGGATCGGTGGAAAGTCCACAGCGTAGATACGGTGCTGACGAAGTCGCAGTAAGAAGAAGCCACAGATTGGAAATCCGAGGCTGGAGAAAGCCCATCGTCGAAGCGACGTTAAGACAGTGAATCGCTGGCTGCGAGGTTATCTCTTCGGTCCCCTGGGCAGTGGGCACTTTCCAGCCTCGGATTTCCAATCCGTGGCCCCGAGATGAGTTACGTGTATCGTTACCTTTGTACTCAATGATGACTAAAATAAAGACACAAACTAATCGGTCTGCAAGTGTACGGTGCGCCTTCACGCTCATCGAAATCTTGATTGTGCTCGCTCTGACCACGCTGCTGTTCGCCCTGCTGCTGGTGCCCCTGGTCAGTGCGATCAAGTACACACGTCAGGTGCAGTCCTTAACCGCTGCCCAGGACGCGGTGCGGATCACGCGTGAGCGGCTGACCCGCGAGCTGAGCAGCGCGGTGTTCGTCTTCGATGGCACCGGTCATCGGTTCCTGGTTCCCGCAGGCACCACGCTGTCTGCCGGGGATGATTTGTTCACAAACTTTCTGAACCTGGACATTCCCACCAGCGCTTCCGGTACGACGACTGTAGCCCACGCGTATGCGGCAAAGCTGGACTTCGCGATGCCGCGTGTCAATGACACTGGGGTCAAGGATCCGACAACCGGGGAGGCAATTGCGTATGGCCCTTCCACCAGCGGCTCCGCCGTGATTGTCAGCCCCGCACAGGTCTTCCCCGCTGCCGCCGGGGCCTCGATGGTCCGCTACTGGGTTGGCCTCAAAGACCCGACACTGCCGTACAATAACAATCACGAAGCGAGCGCCAATCGTGCGAAAAACGATAATACGTACATCTTGTATCGCGCCCAGTTCCAGCCGTATGTGAAGTCTGTGGCGGCGGGCGGTGCTGTCAGTTACCCACCAGAAACAAAACTGTTTGCTCTCGCCGCCGATGGCAAGACGGCGGAGATTGATGATCCCGATTTCTTCCGCTATGTCAAAGACACGGACATCAACTGGCTGGATGCGGCACATGCGACCTATGGGGCCACCAGCGGTTCTGCGGCACATAACATACGTGTGGACGAATGGCGTAAGATCGCCAAGACTGTCATCCCTGGACCGAATGTGGACTTGATTCAGCTGCCGCGCAACGCAGATAATACACTGGCTTATGATCCAAGCGGGACATTTCCCGGCGTCGCACACTCTGGTGTGGCGCACGACCCGGTTTCGGACACCTATTTCCCAATCGTCAGTACCAGCGTCACTTTCCGGCCCGGCACCGTGAGCGGCGATGCGACCCCGGCCACGAGCACGGAGTACACCAGCAGCGGCGTCCCGTTGAACACTGAAACAGGACTGGCCTTCATTCCAACGGTTTACACTGCCGCCGCGCAGTCCTGGTCTCTGCCGTACCATGTGACGATTACCCCGGTGTCCTACAGCAGCTCGCCGACAGATACAACGCAGCCGTACTACGACACTGATTTGGCACCCTCAACCATTCCGCCGTATATCACGGCGGGGGATGTGCTCGAATACTATCATGTCAACGGAACCGCCCTTGGGGCCATCGCCTATAACGCGACCACCAACACGCCGCTTGTCCCCTCAGGGAGCGGGTATGCCATTGGCGGGACTAAGTTCGTCCCGCTCAGCGTTGCCCCCGACAGTGGCACGATCAATTTTGCGACGCCTTCCCTGCCGAAAGGCCCGGGTTTCCCCCTCATACGTGAGTGGTCTTATACGCCAGCCCCTGGGACGTCGACGATTGATCTGCGCAATCCGGACGATAACGGCAATCTCTCCGTCCTTCCGGGAGGCTCAGTTTCCAGCACGATTGCGGCGGATAATGCCCACCTTGTTCCCGGCAGCATCCGCGTCTACGGACCTGACAACGGACCGGGGCCCAACCATGGCGTCCGTGTTTTGTTTACACCGATCAATGTCAATGCCGCCGTGCCCGCAGATAACCAGTTCTCCGTGGATTACACCACCGGGATTATCACTCTCCAATCGGCCAATATTGGTCAGGTCTTGGTGGTTTACGATTATCAGGCCAACATGACCCTCGCGGACATTAGCCAGCCGTTTGGTTCGAACAATCCACTTCTGCCGATGCTGGTCAAAGTCGACTACAAGACCCGCGACCTGCTGGATATCAGCCTCGGAGTGCGTATTTACGATGTCAGCACGGGCCGTGCGCAGGTCCTTCCGTCGGAGCTCAAAGTCAAGATCGGCAACAGTAACCGCTAAAGCTACCATGTCAAACACCACAACACCGCTGTTTGTTTTTTCTCGGCCCCGACGCCGCCACGCGCGGCGCGGGCAATCGGTCGTCGTCGCGCTCCTGGTGCTGCTGCTGCTCGGCTTCGTCGGAGCACTGTTCATCACCATCGTGGCACGGAACGTCTTCAATGCCCGCCATGCCGCGCGTGTGGTCAACGCTGACTACTACGCCAAAGCAGGAATCACCTTCGCCGACGCCCAGCTCACCTACGGCCCCGACGGGGCCGACTGGCGTCCGCCGCTGCAGAACACCGTGGGCATCATTCCCACTGACGCCCGTGAAGCCAACCGATATGCTGCCGCTGTCACGACCAATAGTCTTGCTGCGGCTGCCGTGACCGACCCGGATAAAGCCTACCTCGACCAGGGTTTTACGCGGTACACCGCCGGGGCAGGCCGTTTCCTCCTGCGCCTCACTTACGATCCGATCAATCTTTACAAGGCAAATTCAGCCCCAGGCCGCTACATCAAGATCGAAGCGATTGGGCGTGAAGGGGTCATTGATCCGCTCGACCCAACGACCTACGGAAATAATCGCAGCTCCGACAGGACGCAGGCTTACCAGGTCGCGTACAAGCCGATCGGTATCACGGATTACGCCCGGTTCGAGACGAACCTGGAGAACCGCTCTGACACCGCTAATATAGGTGTTGTCAGCCAGCAGTACGTCCCCGATCCCGACGGACACATCGCTACGCCCGGCGCGATTGATTTCATCGCCTCCGGCAGCAATAATTACCAGCTTTACCCTGTGGTCACAACTTACGGGGCCGCGGATGCTTTTCTCATGCAGACGAGCAATAATGCCCTGTTTCCCAATCCTACGGCTGGCACCGGCCGACCCGCGCCCTTAGGCTACACATTGGCTCTGGGCGGCGGCTCAAACCGGGCGAATATGCCGGTACGCTTCTTCGGCAAAAACGTCTTCTACCTCAATGATGCCAGTGCGACCGCTCCACTGTTTCAGGACACCGCCGAGATCGCCGGCAACTTGCTGCTGGACAACTACCAGCCCGCCGTCGCTCTGGACAACTCGGGAGTGCCCGCTGTGGGGCAGCGGGCATCGCTGGTGCTAAATCCGCCTGCCAGTGGTGTTGCGCCGCTCGGGAATTATATCGTCCCCAGCAATGGCCCAAACTTCGATACGCGCGGCGGTCTGATCCGTGATGGTTCCAGTCAGAACGACGCCAATGGGCAGCCCCGCGCGATCAAGCGCCTAGACCCGCCGCTGATGGACGCGGTTGACCCTGGCAGCAGCCTGCCGCGTTACAAACAGCTCGCATTGACTTCGTCGCCGCGATTGAACATTGCATCAGGGACCTGCGGTTTGCCTTCGACTTACACTTCGTATACCGGTACGGCAGTTGCAGCCAACGGCTATGGCCGATCGATTTACATCAATAATCCCAATGATATTCAGCCGGAGAGCAGTTCCATCGGCGGCGGCACGACACTAACCGATGAATGGCTGAACACGACGAATGCCGCATCCTCCGGCCCCCTTGGCGGCTGGAATGGTGCCCTGTATGATCCGGCAGGAGTTAACATTACTCTTGGCGCGCTCACTGCCAATATTGCAAGCTGCACACCATCTTCCCAGAGAGTGTATGGCATCCGAATGACGCGCATCAACAGTGCCTGGAAAGACCCTTCCGGGGCGGCACTGGCTGGGACTGCCTCCGATGGCACAAGTTCATCCACCATGTTTGTTGCCTACACTTCCTTGGAAGCCAGCAATAACCTTGGTACGGATCCTGGTACGTTAAGCGGAGCTGCCAAAGCGAGCTATCAGGATAACCCCAACAATGACGTGCTAGTCTATGCGGAAGGCAATGTGCGAGTTCATGGCGTCGTCAGCCCGAATGAAAACCCCACGGGCACAGCAACCACAACCCCACGCCATATCACCATTGTGACTAACGGGACCGCCTATATCGACGGCAGCATATTGAAGGGTGATCCCGACTCCAGCGTCACCATCCTGGCCCACGATTACGTATGTGTCAACACGACGCAGTTCTTGGCCGGTGTGCAGTCGGATGAGAACGCCGCGATTACGCCGAGTTCGGCAGGCTATCCGATCTCAACAGGAAGTGTGCTGGCACAGGACCTGAATTTCGCTCTGCCCGATCCGGCTCTTATATCTGCGACAACACAGGCTAACACCTACTCCGGCACGGTTACCGCACTTTATATTGCTGGGGAGCCCGAGGCCGGCAGTGCGTCGTCCGCCCAGGTTAACTTTAATATTATTGATGCTTTTGGGGGAAATGTGCAGCGGAGCCAAAACTTTGCCGGCCTGTCACACAAATCCTTTGACCTAGCCAATTTTGGTCCTGCGCGCTCAAATGCACTTGATATGCACCAAACGGATATTGGGCAATTGCAGGTCAGTCTGGACGCCGGGGCAGACCAATCTACCGCTGGCGCTAACTTCTCCCTGCAGCGGGCTGTAGTACTGCCAGGCGACATCCGTATCGAGGCGGTACTCTACGCCCAGACACGCTCGTTCTTTGTTATTCCAGGACCGTCGTTCAATTCAAGCTCAGACGACACTCTTGACAAGTTTGCGGCCAGCGGAACGCGCGATACGCAGACTGATCCTCGCTTCCCACTTTACGGCCAGCCGATCGACATGAAAATTGTCATCGACGGGGCGGTGACGGAATCGCGGCCAGCAGATATCAACGCCCAGACGGCCTGGATGCTGCGCTGGGGCTGGATTCCGCAGTTTCATGGCAGCCTTCTGACGGAAAACGCCGGGCATCCGAACCGGGTCGGGCTGCAGATGATTTACAATCCGCAGGCGGGCTATCCCTACAATCCGGCCAACAGCTATTACCTGCGCAGCGACCAGTACGGACGCCCCTTGCCGTTCACGCCGCGCCTGCCCGTTTCCACCGGTCTCCTGTATTCGGGGGAGAGCGGCGAGGCTCCAATTCTACAGTAGGACGATCTGGGAGCAGGCTGTCGCCGCGCCTCTTGATCATTCTTTCCGACG
>JANXMY010000052.1 GCA_025354405.1 Armatimonadota bacterium | reverse complement strand
TTTTCGGGTGTCGGCGAGAAAGAGGCTTCCGGCGTCTCACCCTGTGCCGCGTCTCCGGCGGCAGGGGTGGCGGACGCCGGGGTGCGTCGTGTCCTGGGCATAATAGTTTTCAATTCTCCGTACGTAAAATGGTGTGTCGTTAGCGACTCTGGTTCTATTATACTAGATTCCATGCCCGGTGTCAAAGTGTGGGCTGAAATGCGAAATATTTCGGGGAAATACTTGGAAAAAAGGCATGTCAGGAATTAGGCCCAGGCAGGCGAACTTAGGAGCACCTTACAAGTGGGCCGGACGTGTACCAGATCGGACGTAGGCCAGGACGGACGTGGAACTGAACCTTTGTGTCCCGGCCTGCGTCACAAGAGGCAAAATCGTTAGATCCGAAAGCGACAATTATGCACTGTTTTCCAATCCGACTTCTGCCCGCATTGGCACTCTCACTCCTCGCCGCCGCGCCGGGGGTGGCCCAGGTCGTCATTCCGCTCTCGCCGCCGTCGTTCCAGTTTCCAAACCAGCCGCGCCGCCTGCCGGTGCAGCGGCTGCCGGTGCAGCCCTCGGCGACCCCTCTGCGTCAGACCCCCGGCAAGGGCAGTCGGCGGCGTCCGGCTGGGCCGGTTGTTCCGCCAGCCCTGCCAGGGGATTCGGATGAGTTTGTTAATTCCGCTCCGATCCTGGGGGCGAACGGCCTGCTGTATGTCAGCTCCTGGAATCATCAGCTTCAGGCTTTGGACTCCAAAACGGGGGATTTGCGCTGGAAATTCGCCACCGGTGATATTCTCAACACCTCCCCGACGCTTGGGACGAACGGGATGGTCTATCTGACGTCCCGTGACAAGAACGTCTATGCCCTAGACGCCACGACCGGGGCCAAAAAGTGGTCGTTTGCCACGGGAGGACCGCTCAATACCCGCCCGGCCTATGGCGGCAACGGTCTGCTCTATGTCGGGACCTTCGGGAAGAGGGTAGTCGCACTCGATGCGAAAACCGGGGAAAAACGCTGGGAGCGGGCAACGGCGGGGATTCCCTCCTCGCCGGTGCTTGGAAGCGACGATACCGTGTATGTCTCCGCGAACAACCTGTACGCACTCAATGGCAAAACCGGGGCGATCCAGTGGAGCCGCTCCCTGGCGGTCCTGCCCAGTCAGGCTCCTACGGTCGGTGCCAGTGGGACACTTTATGTCGGGACAGCCGACGCACAGATCCTCGCCCTTAACGGGGTGACCGGTGATACCCTCTGGAGCTTCCCCACCGGCCACAGCGTCGACTATCCGCTCGTGCTGGGCCCGGACGATATTTTATACGCTAGTGCGCAGAAGCTCTTTGCGATCCGTGCCTCAAACGGCAAAGAGCGCTGGGAGCGTTCCGGTGGCGGCAGTGCCTGGTCCGCCCCGGTGATTAGCGATAACGGGATGGTCTACGCCGGGTACAACGACTCGCAGGTCTATGCGCTGGACGCCACGACTGGACGGACGAAGTGGCAGTTCGCCACTAACGACGGCCTGCTCTGCTTCCCGTCTCTCGGCCTGGACGGCCTGGTGTATTTCCAGTGCCAGGGCGACAGCAAAATATACGCCGTCAACCGGGGTACCGGCCAGCCGCGTTGGGTTGCCGCACAGGACCCGCTGCCCTCGTCGGTCAAGCCGGTGGTGGCGGAGGTGCGGTAGCGCGATACACTCCGTAGGGGCGCTGCTTGCTGCGCCCTTTTAACTTGCTGCGCCCTTTTAACTTGCTGCGCCCTTTTAACTTGCTGCGCCCTTTTAACTTGCTGCGCCCTTTTAACTTGCTGCGCCCTTTCTGGTCGTCACCCGGATTGGAAATCCGGGTCTTTGATAAAGCGATTGTCTACTTCGTAGACATAGGATTAGCCGTCGCTAACCGTGTCTTTGTCCGGCGTATTCTCTTCGTCCGTCCGGCGGACACTCGCATTTGCTCAGACCTGGATTTCCAATCCGGGGAAGTGCTGGCGAAAGTAACCCTGTTTTTCACGATTGCTTTCATCGGACTGCTCCCCCTGCAATTATATCGCATTTATTGCATCGGTACAGTATAACCCGCAGGAATTTCTTTCCCCCATGTCTAACAACATCGCATGCAACCTACTCCCGATACTGAAATTACGCTTACCCACGGCAACTGGCAGTTGATCGTCTCTCCCTACGGGGCGTCGCTGCGCGGGTTGTCCCGTCGAGGGGCGGACGGCACGCTTGAGGAAATCGTCACGGGATACTCCGGGGCGGCGGGGAAGGTCGGCGGGCAGGGGGACGTGTTAATCCCGTTTCCGGGGCGCGTCGCGTCGGGCAAATACACATTTGAAGGCCAAGCGTATCAAATGGAGCAGAACGACAAGGAAGGCCCCAGCGCTATCCACGGCTTTCTGCGGCAGGTGCTCTGGGACAGCGAGCAGCCTTCTGGTGACGAAATTATATTTACCACTGGCCTGGCTGCCGATGCCCACCCCGGATATCCGTTTACGCTGGCGGCGCGGGTGACCTATCGCCTGGACGACGGCGGCTTGACCTGCGAGTTTGCACTGGGCAACCTCGGCGATACGGCGGCCCCGGTCGCGGCCGGGTTCCATCCCTACTTCACCGTCGGCTCTGAGCTGATCGATACGGACACCCTTTTGGTCCCCTTCGAGTCCTATTTAGAGTTTGATGACGCGCTCATTCCCACCGGGCGCGTTCTGCCCGTGGGCGAAACCGAGATGGATTTTCGCTCGGCCCATGCAATTGAGCAGACCGAGTTTAATACGTGTTATTGCACGCCCCGGCGCGGGCCGGACGGTCGGGCAAGCGTCACCCTCACCGACCCATCAGCCAAAAGAGCACTGACGGTCTGGATGGATGAAGCATTCGATTATGTCGTGCTCTACTCCGGCGATCCCCTGCCGGAAAGCCATCGCCGCCGCGCCCTCGCCATCGAGCCGATGACGTGTGGGTCGGATGCATTCAATCACCCAGCCTGGGGGCTGGTCTCTCTGGCTCCCGGCGGAACATTTAGTGGAGCCTGGGGCGTATCGTCAGAGTAACACTCTGTGAAAGGATTCTCAATGTCATTTTCTCATTCGTTTCACCCGGCGCTGCGAGCATTGCCGCTCGCAGCGATGATCGCAGCCCTGGGTCTGCAGCTCGGTAGTGCCGTTCGGGCCGATGAGGCCAAACCCTTCGTCAATCCATTGTTTATGGATAACATGGTCCTGCAGCGCGGGATTGCTGATCCGGTCTGGGGATGGACGACTCCCGGCCAGACGGTCTCGGTCAGCTTTCATGGAAAGACGGTGAAAGCCGTTGCCGGGGCGGATGGCAAGTGGATGGCGAGAGTGGGTCCTTTCGCCGCGGGCGGGCCCTTTGTGATGACCGTCAAGGGGCAGGAAACGGTGACGCTGTCGAATATCCTGATGGGCGATGTCTGGATCTGCTCGGGACAGTCTAACATGGAGTTCGGCATCGGCAATGGAAACAATGCCGCGGCGGAGATCGCCGCCGCCAATTACCCGAATATCCGCCTCTTCACGGTTCAGAAGACCATCGCCTCCGATCCGCGCGACCTGGTTAGCGGTACCTGGCAGGCCTGCACGTCGAAAACCGTAGCCGCTGGCGGGTGGAACGGCTTTTCCGCCGTCGGCTATTTCTTCGGACGCGATTTGCAGCAGGCGATCAAGGTTCCCATCGGCCTGATTCATACGTCCTGGGGCGGCACGCCCGCTCAGGCCTGGACCAGTGCGGAAGCACTGAATACCATGCCGGACTTTCAGCCTGCCATCGCGAAGATACGGGAAGCCACGCGTCTTGAAAAACTGGGAGGATCCGTCGAACTGCGCAAACAGCAGTGGTATACCAAGCATGATCCCGGCTCGGCGGCTGCGACCTGGGCGGACCCGGCCCTCGATGTCTCCGACTGGAAGACCATGTCCCTGCCGCAGCTGTTTCAGGATGCGGGCGACCCGGAGATCGCGAATATCAACGGCATCGTCTGGTTTCGGCGGACGTTCAACTTGCCTGCGGGAGACAGCGGCAAAGATGCGGTGCTGCACCTGCTGGTCGACGACAACGATACAACCTGGATCAACGGCACACGAATCGGGGCGATGGAGGCCTACGATCGTCCCCGTGCGTACAAAATCGCCTCGGGACTGCTCAAGCCGACCGGGAATGTCATCGCTGTACGCGTGCTTGACACGGGTGGCAAGGGCGGTGTTTACGGTGACCCGGCAGGATTAACTTTGGAAGTCCCCGGCGGGACCGCGCAGCCACTCATCGGCTCCTGGTCGTACAAGCTGGGTGCAGTGCTGCCGACAAATGATCCCTATCCGCAATCTGGCAGCACGGATCAGAACGCCGCGACGGTGCTGTACAATGGCATGGTTTCGCCGCTGATTCCCTTTGGCGTCAAAGGGGCGATCTGGTATCAGGGGGAGGCGAATGCCGGGAATGGCAAGCAGTACCAAACCCTGCTGCCGACGATGATTACAGACTGGCGCCGCCGGTTCGGGGTCGGTGATTTCCCGTTTATGATCGTCCAGCTCGCAAACTTTCAAGCACTGCAAACGCAGCCGACCGAGTCCGGCTGGGCGGAGCTGCGCGAGGCACAGCTGCTGACGTCGCAGACGCTTCCCAAAACCGGGCTGGCCGTCGCGCTTGATATCGGCGAAGCGGGGGATATCCATCCGAAGAACAAGCAGGAAGTCGGCCGGCGACTGGCACTTTCCGCCGAAGCGATCGCCTACGGCCTGCCGGTGGAGTATTCCGGGCCGCAATACGCCGGTCTGAAAGCCGAGGGCAGCAGCCTGCGCTTGACTTTCACCCATCTCGGCGGCGGCCTGGCGACAAAAGATGGCGGCAAAGTACAGGGCTTTACCGTTTCCGGGTCGGACCATAAATACGTATGGGCCGATGCCCGTATCGATGGCGATACGATACTCGTCTCAGCACCGGGTGTTCCCGCCCCCACGGCCGTACGCTACGCCTGGGCGGACAATCCAGTCTGCAATCTGATCAACAAAGTGGGTCTGCCGGCATCGTCATTCCGCACGGATATGCCGGTCCCCGCGCCGATGCCCGCGCTTCCAGCTCATACCGGACCCAATCTCGCTCTGGGCAAGCCCTATGTTTGCAGCGATCCCAACCTGTACAACTTCGGGATCGGTGGTCTCACCGACGGCTCCTGGGAATCTGATAGTACGCACTGTTTTGCGACCAATGAAGCGGACACCTTTCCCAAGACGGTGACCATCGATCTTGGAAAGCTCACGAATGTCGGTGTTGTCCGCCTCGGCGTCCCACCGTTCGGTTCCACGAAAACCATCGTCGTCTCTTTGAGTGCGGATGGTCAAACGTTCACCGAAATCGGCCGGTCCGTCTTTGCTCAGCGGCAGGAGGCGAGACTGCTCTTCTCCGCGCCTCGCCCAACCCCGACGCAGTTCGTTCGGCTGACCTACCCGGACCACTACGCAGACGCGGCAGGATACACGAATACGTTTGCGTTTACCACGGAGTGTGAGGTCTACGCGCAGGCGAAATAGTTCGGGTACAATTGGTGTATGAAAGTCACTGTTCTCGGCTGCGGCACCTCGCACGGCGTTCCCATGATCGGCTGCGAGTGTGCCGTCTGCATCTCCACGGACCCGCGCAACAAGCGTCTGCGCCCTTCCATTCTCGTGACCGCAGACGACGGCGCCAACATCCTCGTCGATACGCCGCCGGAGATGCGCCTGGCCCTCCTTGCCAGCCAGGTGAAGCGGCTCGATGCTATTTTGTATACGCACTCGCATGCGGACCATGTCTTTGGCCTCGACGATGTGCGGACATTCAACTATCGCACAGGGAAAGCGATGCCGGTCTACGCCGAGACAGGCGTTTTAGACGA
>JANXMY010000051.1 GCA_025354405.1 Armatimonadota bacterium | reverse complement strand
CAAGGCTTTCGGAACCCACCCCGCAGCAAGCTGCGACCCTCCCGAAACGGGAGGGCGAACCGGTGGTGGGAATAAAGCTCTGCTTATTGGGCCTCTTGCGTCAGTGCCCGGATTTCTAATCCGGGCACGGCAAGGCGACTTATGCAAGAGGTCTAGTGTTTGAATGTCTTATCAAGAAGACAAGACCCTGCGGCTGCCCTCCCGCAGACCCTCCCGTATCGGGAGGGTCGCAGCTTGCTGCGGGGTGGGTTCCGAAAGCCCTGCACAACATCAGTGATTTAGGTTTGTTGAACCACGCAGCCAACAAAAAGCCACGGATTGAAAATCCGTGGCTTTTCTTTCGATTTCTATGGTCACCTATCCAACTTCTATGGTCACCTACCCGACCGCATCCCGCATCGCCGCTTCATTCATCCGCGCCCGCTCTTCGAGTGCGGCTTCGTTTCGAATGGCTTCGTCTCGGGCGGCGGTCTCATCCGGCGTCTCGCCCAGTGGGCGGTTGTTGAGGCCGACACCAACGGGGGGCACTGCAAGATAGGCGGTGGGCTCTGGGGGCATGGGAACAGGAATCTGGCGCAGCTGCTCGGCGATCACCGGGTCATTGCCCCGAACTCTGGTGATCTGCTCCCCGGCAGAGCTCATGTTTACGTCGACTCCGGCGGCGTTGTATTTGAGCAGAAGCTGTTTGATCTGGTCGTAGCGGGTCGGGTCGACGGCGACGGTTATCAGGTAATCCCCCTCGGTCAGACGGTCATGGATACTCGCTGCCGCATGTTCCGGCATTCCCATGTCGCGCAAGTAGCCGGTGACGCCGCCGACGGCTGCGCCGGCCGCGGTGGTTGCCGCTGCTGCACCGATCGCCGCCGCCAGGGCGCCGCCGCCCAGCACCAGGCCCACTCCGGGGATCATCAGCGCGGCGGCGGCGGCCAGCAGACCGCCAACCAGGCCAATCCCGCTGCCGATCGCTGCTCCGGCGGCGGCATCGGCGGGAGTGGTGGTCGTCAGGCCCTCTTTGCCGACGGCGGCGACGTTCAAGAGGGTATCCACAGAAGTTTGCGGAGCAGCGGTATTCGCCAGTGCCGCCGGAGGAAGGGTTCCCGGCTGCGCGGCATAGGCGACCTCCGGCTCACCCATCGGGGCTGCCCCCGTATCGGCGACACGCGTGAAACCGGTGCGGATACGCCCCGCCTCTTCCTGTTCGGCGGGCCGGCGGGTGGCTACCCCGATATTCGCGGCGGCGATGCCGTGGTCCTGCAAAGCCCCGATCGCCCGCTCGGCGTCGGCGACATCCTGAAACAGGGCGTAAATAGTCTGCGTAGCGATCTGGTCGGCCATGGCGGCAACTCTCCTTAGCGATAGGGAAATAACGTTGAGAAAGTCTTACCCGGCAGGAAGGCATAGGTAAACGCCGACGCTAGGACGCGCCCGGCACGAGGTGGGGGAAGAAAGTCGCGAATACCAGATAGGTATTCAAAGCGGCGATAATCACGGCCAGGCTCCATCCCAGTGCCTTGACGGGCAGGCTGTTGACGAATGGTCCCATTTTGAGCTTGTCGCTGGTGAACTGTACGAGCGGAATGACGGCAAATGAAAGCTGAATCGAAAGGATGACCTGGCTGAAAATCAGCAGCTTGCCGGTCCCACCCGGACCGGCAAGCGCGGTGACGAAGACGCAGGGGACAATCGCGATCAGGCGCGAGATCATCCGCCGCAGCCAGGGGGCGATTTTCAGGTGCGTGAATCCTTCCAAAATCACCTGTCCGGCCATCGTGCCGGTGATGGTCGAATTCTGACCGGAAGCCAGCAGGCCAATGGCGAAGAGGGGAGTGGCCAGGGCCGCACCGAGCAGCGGCGTCAGCAGCTTGTATGCTCCTTCAATATCCCCGACTTCGTGGTGGCCCGTGCGGAAGAAAGTCGCCGCGGCCAGGATCAGAATTGCACAGTTGACGAACAGTGCCAGCATCAGCGCGATCGTGGAGTCCGTGTAGGCCGCCCGAATTGTGTCTTTCAGCTCGCGCTGGGTCCGGCCAAATCGCCGCGTCTGGATGATCGAGGAATGCAGGTAAAGGTTGTGCGGCATGACGGTCGCCCCGAGGATGCCCAGCGCGATATACAGCATGGCCGGATCATGGATGATTTGCGGGGTGGGAAGAAACCCGTGCAGAGCGGCGTTCCAGTTTGGGTGCGCGTAGGCCAGCTCCAGCCCAAAAATGACCATCATCGTGCCGATCAAAACCATAATCAAGGCTTCGACATAACGAAAGCCTTTCCCCTGCAAAGCCAGCACGACCAGCACGTCAGCTCCCGTGAGGATGACGCCGACAACCAGCGGGATATGAAACAGTAAATTCAGTGCAATGGCCGCGCCAATGACTTCGGCGATATCGCAGGCGATGATGCCGATCTCTGCCGAAAGCCACAGCCCGATGGCGACCGGGCGGCTGTAGGCGTCGCGGCAGGCCTGCGCCAGGTCCCGGCCCGCCACAATACCCAGCTTCGCAGCCAGAGCCTGCAGGTAGATCGCGATGAAATTCGACATCAAAATCACGGAAAGCAGAGAATAGGCATAAATGGAGCCGCCGGCGATATCCGTAGCCCAGTTTCCCGGGTCCATATAGCCGACGGCGACCAGGTAGCCCGGTCCAACAAAAGACAGCAGGCGACGCCAGAACTTGGCGTCCTTTGGGACCGCGATGGAACGAAAGGCCTCCGGCAGGGAGGGTTCGCGCACGGGCTGGTTCCATCCCTCCGTCGGCAGGATTTCCCGGTCTTCATCGATCGTTTCCAGGGTACTCATTGCTGTGTCAATTTCATTCTAAAATGCCGCCGACTTTTTTCTCTGATTCGCTCAAGTCCCGGGAGAGGCTGTGCTCGACGAAAACGTTCTGCGCCGCCTGCGGGCTAATTCGTCGTTCCAATCCTGCAATCTCGACGGTCAGCGACCCGCCAAACGGCTCGCGGGCAAGCAGCTGGACTTCGACCCCTGGCTTCAGGCCGCATTCCCCGACATACCGAAGCAGGGCGGCATCGGCATCCGAGACCCGGCGGACTACGACCCAGGTCCCGACTGCCTGTGTATCCAGGGTCTCGGTGACGGTCTTCGGCATCTGTCCGTCGCGGGTCGGGATGGGATCACCGTGAATGTCGAAATCAGGAAACCCCAAAAGCCGCGCGATCGAGTCCTCAAACTCTTCCGAAATCACATGCTCCAGCTTCTCCGCCTCGGCATCTACTTCGTCCCAGGGGTAGCCCATCGCCTGTGCCAGGTACAGCTCGAGCAGGCGATGGTGACGGATCACTTCCAGGGCGATGGTCTCGCCCATCGGACTGAGGCGTGCGCCGTGGTAGGGAGTATAGGACACGAGGTTAAGCTGAGCCAGATGCTTGAGCATCTTAGTCACGGCGGCGGCACTCGTGCCCGTCCGTTCGGCCAGTGTTGAAGTCGAGACGGTTTCGGTCTGGGTCTGCAGCTTGTATATGATTTTAACGTAGTCTTCGACCGCCGCAGTACGCATGGATACCCTCGCAGGTTGCAACTTATGATTTAACCGGGGTTAAATCATAAAAGCAGTATACCACAAAAAGTAAAAAAGCGCAGGCCAAATGGCCTGCGCTTTTTTGCTGAAGAGAGTTACAGCTGGGTAATATAGGCCAGGCCCATATCGAAGCCCTGGCCGCCGAGGGTATCATTCCACACCGTTCCGCTGGCAATCGACCCTGGAAGGACACTGCCGAACGGTGCTTTGCCGAACGGTGCTTTGCCGGTTTTTCACTGGCCGTCATCGAAGGCAGTCTTGTACCAGTTCGCCGCAGGCTTATCGGCTGTGGTCGCATAATGCCATGTCACCGCCGCGGTCGTTGCGGACAAAGTAAGTAACTGATGTTGTGCAAGGCTTTCGGAACCCACCCCGCAGCAAGCTGCGACCCTCCCGATACGGGAGGGTGAGCCTGCGGTAGGAATGAAGTTCTGCTTATTGTTTGGATGCCTTATCAAGAAGATAAAACCCTGCGACTGCCCTCCCGCAAATCCTCCCGTTCCGGGAGGGTCGCAGCTTGCTGCGGGGTGGGTTCCGAAAGCCTTAAGTAACATCAGTAAATACTACGGGGGTGCGGAAATGACAGGTTTCTAGCGATCGCCAATAGGCGTCACTGTCAGGTCGCGCGGGCCGGTATAGATGGCACGCGGGCGGATCAGGCGGTTGTCGCCGAGCTGCTCCAGAATGTGTGCAGTCCATCCAGCGACACGGGAGATCGCAAAGACCGGAGTGAAGAGGTCAGTCGGAATGCCCAGCATATGGTAAACCGACGCCGAGAAGAAGTCGACGTTTGCTTTGAGCGTCGTCTTGCCTTTGGCCGCGAGAGCTTTATCGGCGGACTTTTGAACTCGCTCGCTGATTTCATACCATTTGGCATCGCCGGAGCTTTCGGCCAGCTGTTTCGACATCTCCTCCAGGGAGACCGCGCGCGGGTCGAGGGCGCGATAGACACGGTGCCCGATTCCGGGGATCTTCTTGCCTTCCGCCAGCATCTGGGAGACGATCGCATCCGCTTTGTCCGGGGTGCCGATCTTTTCCAGCAGGTGCATGACGTTGACATTCGCCCCGCCGTGCAGCGGCCCCGCCAGAGTGCCGATGGCACTGGTGACACCGCTATACAGGTCGGTTAGGGTGGCGACGGTGACGCGGGCGGCAAATGTGGATGCGTTCAGCTCATGGTCGGCGTGGAGGATCAGCGCGACATCCAGGGCATGGGCCTCGGTCGCGGTCGGCTCTTTGCCCGTCAGCTGGTACAGAAAGCTGGCGGCGGTCGAGAGGCCGGCTTTCGGGGCAATCGGCTCCAGGCCTTTGCCCAGGCGGTCCAGAGCGGCGACCAGGCTTCCCATCTGGGCGGTGACCCGGAGAGCCTTGCGCCGATTGGCTTCCATGCTTTCGTCGCCTTCGTCGGGATCGTACAGGGAGAGCAGGGAAGTCGCTGTCCGCAGGGCATCCATCGCCGGGGCACCTTTGGGGAACTGGCGCAGGAGTGCCAGGACACCGTCGGGAATGGCCCGGTTCTTGTCCAGGTCGGAATTCAGCGTTTCCAGTGCGGCCGCCGTAGGGAGACTGCCATTCCAGAGCAGGGAAATGACTTCTTCAAACGTCGTATTCTGTGCCAGATCGTGGATATCGTAGCCCCGATAAATCAGCTTACCGTGGGTGCCGTCAACGTCACAAATCGAAGACTCACCAGCGATAACATCTTCGAGGCCTTTTGCAAATTCTTTGTCGTCTGCCATGGGGGTTTTTTCAATCCTCACTGCTTCTTAGAAGCAGTGT
Organism: Armatimonadota bacterium; assembly: GCA_025354405.1. Taxonomy (GTDB): domain Bacteria; phylum Armatimonadota; class Armatimonadia; order Armatimonadales; family Capsulimonadaceae; genus JANXMY01. Next base: position 9,160 of record JANXMY010000051.1, on the reverse strand, counting down.
TCGTAGCGCGGGTTGCGTCTTCTTTATTTTACCTGATTCGGCGGCGGCTGTCAAACCGGCCGGAGCAAGGAACTCGAAATTGTGACCGTCACGCGATGCTCTTCCTGCTCCTCTCGCTATGGCTCTCACCGGCTTTGCTGCATAGAAACTCGGCTCACTCTAAGGCCCAGGGCGAAACTTGGAGGGCGAAACTTGGAGGGCGCAGCAAGCAGCGCCCCTACAGTGCGCCATTTATGCAGCAAAGCCGCTATCACCCATAGATTAGTGAGGGTAACACCCTTTCCAGCACCTGCCCCAGCCCGTTTCACCCCAGCCTGAGAGATAGTTCGGTGAACTTTCGGGACGCGAACAGCGTCAATTTGATATTATGGCTCGTCCGTGTCATAATCACCTGAACTCATCCTGCTGGCCTGGAGAAAGTATCCATGAAAACTGCCCGTTCGCTCGTTGCTGCTCTCGCTTCGTTTGCCGCTCTCGGCGCCGTCGCCGTCGCGGCTCTGACCATACCCGCGCGACCTGTGACCGCTGAGGCCCCGAAGGCCGATCTGACGCAGGTCAAGGCACTCTACAGCGAAAAATGCTCGGCCTGTCATAACCTGCCAAAGCCTGAGGAAAAAGGCTACACACAGGCAGAGTGGGGACGGACGGTCAACCAAATGCTCACAAAGTACCATGCGTCCGACTCGATATCGCCGCCGCAGGCCGCACAAATCGTTTCTTATCTGGGGACATTCGCGCCGAAAGCCGATGCCCGTCGGCCGGGCGGCAAGATAGGGGATCCGTGGGCGACCGATTCTGTGGATGTCTGGATGGACGTGCCCTCAGTCACCCGAGTCTTTAACTTCGCCTCAGCCAGCCCGCTCGCCGCACTTTCCCCGATCGGTTCGGGGACACCCGGTCCCGCTCCATCCTGGCTCGTGAGCATGGACAAGGCGGGGGCGAATGGCATGGCGGCCCGCGTGTCCGCACCGTCGTTCCGCCCGGATCGCTTCGCCCTGCTGGTGGACCGCGCCGATACGGGGCGCAACCTGGATGTTCGGGTCCGGTTTCGGATCGAAAGCGGCAAAGTCAGTCCTGCCGTGGGGCTTGCCTTCGGCCTGACCGACCCCGAGCATTACACGGTACTGCGCTGCAACCAGGCACTGGGCGACCTGGCATTGATCCAGATTGCCGGAGCGGTTCATACGACTGTGCAGCAGACATCTCTGATCCTCCCGCTGAGTGCCGGCACGGACCCAATCTCTCCGACACCGCTGGCTCCCGGCTGGCATACGCTGCGGCTGCTGGTCAAAGACGGTCAGGTACGGGGCTGGCTGGATATGCAGAAACGTATCAACGTCGCTCTGCCAGGCTACGCGGGCGGCAAGGTCGCGCTTTGGACGCAGGGCAGCACCACCGCCGCCTTCCATGACTGGATCGTGGACTGGTACGATGCGCCAAAGACGGCGCCGCTGAGCTAGATGGTCTTTGCCGAACATGTAGGGGCGCTGCTTGCTGCGCCCTCTTGCCTTGATCTGATCTTTCTTGATCTAATCTTTCTTGATCTGATCTTTCTTGATCTGGCCTGTCATATATCAATCTGCGCCCGAGAGAAATCAGAGCTAAGAGAGAAATCAGAGCTAAGAGAGAAATCAGAGCTAAGAGAGAAATCAGAGCCGAGAGAGAAGAGGGTGCGGCAAGCAGCACCCCTACGTTTGGGGCGTTCTGGAACCTTATTGCATGTAGTATGGTAGAATAAAGCACCTATGGCGCGACGACTCCAAAAAATGCTCTGGCTGTTATGTGCGTTCCTGCTGCTGACGCAGTCACTGCTTCCTGTGTCGGCCCAGGCATATGTCACTGTGCGCTGCATTGGGGCATCGGCCGGCTCCCCGGATTGTGCTCAAGCTCTCGTTCCCGTCGAAGAAGGCGCGTCTGCCCGGTCCTATCTGGCCCCCATGTCCTGCTGCCACCATATGACCCGCGTCTGTGCGCTCATGGACATGACACATACCGCGCTGGCCGTGCCCCATGCCTCCCTCTCTGCGCTTCCCTGCCTCGTACAGGTCAGCCCGCTCAGTACCGACCGTCCCGCTGCAGGGCAGAGCGCTCGCTCCTGGATGCTGAACGCTTCTCCAGCCCATGCACCGCCGGCTGCGACGGCTGCTTCCTCGCGCCCCTTGATAACCGCCTCGTGCTTACGGCTCAATGCTTTTAACCTCCCCGCACGGACTTTCTCTCCCTCGCACTCGCTGCGTGCGCCTCCTTCTGTCTAATTTTCCGCTGAATTGCTCACGATTACGCCACAGGAACCCACCCCGCCACTGCGTGTCGACCCTCCCGAAACGGGAGGGTGGACAGGTGGTAGGCTAGGGGTTCTGTCGACTTACTAGAGGCTCTTGAAAAAGCTCCCCATTCGGTAGCCAAACGCATTGTCAACTTCCCGTTTCGGGAGGGTCGACACGCAGTGGCGGGGTGGGTTCTTCTCAGAAAGAAAACCTATGACACGCCGATTCCTATCCGCTGCGCTTACGCTTCTGACACTCTTTGCCGTCGTCCTCGGCACCGTCTGGGCTGTGCGGCGGTTCCATAAGCCCGGTCAGCTCGATGTCATGACGGCGCAGGCCATGGATATGTCCGCCATGCGGCCGCCTACCGGCGCGGCTCCGGTCGTGCTGGCATCCGTACGGCGGGGAACCCTCGACAGCGCGGTGACTTACACGGGAACGGTCCGGGCTTTCAATGAGCAGGATATCTCGCCGCGTATCACCGGCATGCTGCTCACGCTCCCCGTCTACCCCGGCGACCATGTACGGGCCGGGCAGGTCGTGGCCCAGCTGGACACGGCGGAAGTCGGTGCGAAAGCGGCCCAGGCGGATGCCTCCGCCCGGCAGGCCCGGATTGGGGCACATGTCGCGGAGATTACCCACCAGCTGCACCATCAGGCGGCACTCGATCAGGCTGCGGCACAGGAAAGTGCCTCAGAGCAGGCAGTGGCGTCGGCGGCGGCGGACGCCCAGGCGGCGCAGGATTCGGTCGCCGATGTGCGGTCGGGTGTTTCGAGCGCACAGGCAAATGCGGACTATTGGAAAACGGAGATCATTCGGGAGAAGCAGCTGGCGGATGCTGGGGCGGTCTCGCGTCAGGAATATCAGAACGAGGCGGCGCAGGCACAAGTCGCCGCCGCCGCACTGGAGTCGTCGAAAGCTAAAGTCCGGCAGGCACTGGCAATGGTGAATGCCTCCCAGGCCAAAATCACCCAGGCGCAGCGGGAAGTCTCCGCAGCGCGGGCCGCGCGGCGGATGGCCTCGGCAGATCTGATTGTGGCCTCGGGGCAGGCGGACCAGGCCGCTGCCGGAGCGGATTCGGCGTCGGCATCCGCGCGGGAGGCTGCAATCGTGCTGGGCTACTCCCGGATCACTTCGCCCGAAGGCGGCATCGTGACCGAGCGGCTGGTCGCACCGGGGACGCTGGTATCGCCGGGCATGGTGCTGCTGAAAGTGGCCGATCTCAGCCGGGTGCGCGTCCAGGCTCATGTCGCCGCCGCCGATCTTGCGGGGATGCAGGTGGGGACCCCGGTCGAAGTACAGCCCCAGGGTACCAGCGCCGCCCCGATTGCGGCCCGTATCAGCGCGGTCTTCCCGGCGGCCAGTGACCAGACTCGGACGGCGGTGGTCGAGGCGGTGCTCCCGAACCTGAATGGACGGCTTCAGCTCGGCGGGTTTGTGACGATGCGGATCGCAAAGCCCGGCAGCTCCCAGAAGACGCTGGTTCCCGCGGAGGCGATTGTTTCCGAGGGCGGCGCGTCGTCCCTTTGGCTCGTGAAAGGCAGTCAGGGGCCTGCCTCGACCACCTACCAGTGCGAGAAGTGCCACATGACCTACTCGGCGGCGGATGCCAGGAAAAACCACTATGTCGATCCGATGGACGGCGGCAAGCTGATTGCTGTTCCATCTGCTGCGACTCCGGCGGTGGCGAGCGGAGGCGGATTAACGGCCCATCGGGTTTCCGTGGTGGCCGGAGCGAGCGATGGCACCTGGACGGAAGTCACCGGGGATGTTCCCGCCGACAGCCGAGTCGTGACACGTGGGCAGGCAGGGCTGTCTGAGGGGGCGGCACTGGTGGTGACAGCCTGGGGGGCGGATGGGCCGCTGACGCTGCCGACGGCTTCGGCCTCTTCCTCGGGCAAGACGCTCTATAAATGCGAAAAGTGCGGCATGACGTATTCCGAAGCCGATGCTAGGAAAAACAATTTCGTTGACCCCATGGACGGCGGCAAGCTTGTTCCCGTGAAAGGACAAGGATAAATGAGTAACTTCCGAAAGCCCCACACCCGGGCAAACAGCTTTAACGTCTCCGCCTGGGCCATCGAGCATCCTTACCTGGTGATCTCGTTTTACGTCGCCGTCGTGGGGCTCGCCCTGTTTGCCGTATTCGGCGGCATTCTGCCCCGTCGGATGATGCCCTATGTCGAAAGCCCGCTGGTGGGGGTCGTCACCAGCCAGCCGGGGCTGTCCGCGCAGGAGATGGAGACCTATATCTCCAAGCCTATCGAGGAGCGCATGACGGATATTCGCGGCGCACGGTATATTCGCAGCACGTCGCAGGACGGCCTCTCCGTGGTCTCACTGGAGTTTCCGTACGGAACCAATATGCAGCGGGCGACCACTGACGTGCAGTCTGTGATGTCCTCCGCCCAGGCGGATCTGCCGCAGACGGGGGCCAATTTGAAACCCTCCTGGGTGCTGCCGATCGATCCGCTCAACATCCCCATTCTCTCCCTGAGCCTGACCGGAGACCCGGCCCTGGGCTGGACACCGGTGGCCCTGCGCGAATTTGCCGAAAATCAGGCCGTCGCGGCACTGAAGCAGGTTCCCGATGTCCAGTCGGTCGGGATCTATGGTGGGGCGAAGCGTCAGCTCAAAGTCGTGGTGGACCGGGACAAGCTGGCGGCCTACGGCTACTCCATTCTTGACGTTCGTGATGCGATCGACAAAAACAGCGTCGCCAAGCCTGCCGGGGTCCTGACCGGCGGGCCGAATGAAAGCATCGTGCGGGTGTCCAGTCTCGCTCAGGACGCGCAAACCGTCGGCAGCTACCCGCTGGGGGGCAAAAATGGGCAGGTGGTGTCGATCAAAGATGTCGCCGCTGTCACAGATGGGGTGCGCGAGCAGCGCAGCGGCTACCACGCCGTTTTCAACGACGGCGTCACTGGCGGGGTGGGAGGGGCGGATGGGATCGAGGGGCTGAACAACAACGCCGTCGAAGTCGCGGTGATCCAGAATGCGGCGGTCGGCTCGCCGCCGGTGGTCGCGGGCGTTCTGGCGTCGGCCCAAAAGCTTGAAGCCGATCACCCGGGCCTGCATTTTCATGTGGCCTACGACAATGCACATTTTGTCAATTTGCTATTTCGTAACACTGGAATAGAGCTTTTCTCCGCGGTCCTGCTTTGCGGCCTGGTCGTCTTCCTGTTTCTCAACAACTGGCGCGGGACACTGATCTCGATGACGACTATCCCCGTGTCGATGGCGATGGCGATCCTGCTCATGGTCCCCTTTGGCTTCAGTCTCAACTCGTCGACTCTGATTGGCCTGCTGATCTCCATCGGGCGGCTGGTAGACGACTCGGTGATCGATATTCATGCCGTCGAGCGTCATCTGAAGATGGGCAAGGACCCGAAGACCGCCACCGTCGAGGGGATCACGGAGGTGCGCCTGGCCGTGGCTGCGTCCACGCTCATGCTGGTACTTGCTTTGACACCGCTGCTGTTTTGCGGCGGCATCACCCAGCTCATGTTCGTCGGGCTGATCTATCCGATCATCTTCGGACTGCTGGCTTCGTTCCTGGTGTCGCTGACCCTCACCGCGGTCATGGCGGCGAAGCTGCTGAAGCCGCATGAAGCGCCCCGCCGAAAAACTCTTCTCACTGCCCTCCAAACCGGCCTGGACCGGATGGACAGCGGCTACCAGCGGCTGGTGATGACTCTGCTGCGCAACAAGTTCAGCGTGGTCGGGGCGGCGGTCTGCACCATCGTGATCGGCTTCGGGTTCTACCAATTCCTAGGCAGCGAGATGATGCCTCTGGCGGATGTCGGACAGGGCTACGGGGTCCTGGAAATGACCCCCGGCGCGAGCTATGCCCAGACCGAGCGTGCGGCGGCTTCGTTTGAGAAAATCCTGCGGAAGTACCCGGAGATTCGCAAAGTCTCCACGGAGATTGGGTCGGAGCCGGGCGGGACGTACTTTACCGGCTACGCCGCAAACCAGGTCAACACGGCGACCCTGATGATCACGCTGTCCGATAAAGACGAGCGAACGCGCACGATCTGGCAGGTGATCGATTCGGCGCGAGCTGAGGCCCTGCGCACTATCCCCAATATCCGCCGCCTGCAGATCAAAGAGATGGGCAGCGATGTGATGGCCTCCTCAGCGGCCCCTGTGCAAATTTTGGTCACCGGCCCTGACCTGCAGATCCTTTCGAAGCTGGCCGGGCAGGTCGCCGAGATCGCCCGCAAAACGCCCGGTGCCTCGCAGGTCTCGACCTCCTGGGCCACGGAGAAACCGTCGTATCAGCTCTCCGTCGACCCGAAACGCGCGGCCGAGCTGGGCCTGGCTTCGTCAGATATCGCCGATCAGGCGTACTATGCCATGGGCGGCGGGCTAACTAACGAGTTCTACCGCCTGCCGAATATCCGGCAGGATACGATCGATATCCGCTACAAGGGGGATCAGCGGCGCAGCCCGAACGATCTGCTCCAGATGTCTGTGACCGCCCCCGGCTTGGATGGCGGCAGCACGCAGGTCCCCCTGAAGACAATGGCGACCCTGATCCCTCAGCTTGCCCCGACTGTGATCGAGCACGATGGCCTGCAGCGGACCATTTCCGTGCTTGCCTATTACCGCAAAGGCGGCCCGCCTTCCATGGACCTCGCTATGAGCATCATCACGCAGGCATCGTCGAAGCTGAACTTTCCGCCGGGGTACTCGCTGCAGATGCGCGGGGATATGACCCAGATGATGAACTCGTTCTCCCGCCTTCTGCGCGGCCTGGAGATCTCCATGCTGCTGATCTTCCTGGTGCTGATTGCGCAGTTTCGGGGCCTGCTCGCGCCTTTCCAGATGCTGCTTTCGATCCCACTGGAGCTTTCCGGGGTCTTCATCGGACTCTGGCTGGCGCATCAATCATTTTCCAGCGTCAGCATCCTCGCCGTGATCGTGCTGACGGGCATGGATATCACGACGGCAATTCTGCTGCTTGACCAGATCGTCCGACGCCGCGCGGAAGGGAATTTGCCGCGAAATGAGGCGATCGCACTCGCCTGCCGGGACCGTCTGCGTCCAATCTTAATGACTTCGCTGATCACAATCATCACCATGCTCCCGGTCGCACTGGCTCCGAAGACGGGTATGGATGCGTATCAGCCGCTGGGCACGGTAATCGTCAGCGGCCTGCTGGTCGGTACTTTGCTTTCGCTCCTGGTCATCCCCGTGATGCACGCTGCCGTGGACGATTTGAGCACGTGGCTTCAAACGAGAATCCCCAAAAAAGCGATTGCTGTGCTGCTGCTTCTCTTCGGACTTCTGGGAATGAGCCTTCCCGCCGCCCGTGCTGATGCTTCGCTGTCACTCGCTCAGGCCATCAGAATCGCTCAGGCAAACAACTTAACACTCAAAGAGTCGAAGGCCGACGCCGACGCCGCTTCCGCCGGGGCACGTTCCGCATCGGCCCAGTCCCGCGTCAGCATCTCCGCCACGACCTATGCGACGACCGGGGATTCGTCCAATATCTTCACCTCTTCGCCCGGTGTTCTGCCGCAGAACCTGTTTGGTGTCCCCGCACGCGGGTTTGCCGATCAAAATATCATGCTGATGATTCCCCTGTCCACGGGAGGACATCTTTCCGGACGCACACAAATGAGCCGAAGCCAGTCGGCTGCCGCCGCCGCGAGCCTGGAAGCCGCCCGGCTCACGGTGACTGAATCGGTCTCGGAAGCCTACGTTACCGCCCTGCTCCGTCAAGCATTGGTGGTTTCCGCGCAATCAAGGCTAAATGCGGAAGATGAGCAGGTGCGTGTGACCCAGGAAAAAGTCACTGCGGGACGCTCGGCGCCGGTAGACTTGCTGCGCGAACAGGCGGAGCAGGCGGACGCTCGGCAGGCCCTGCTCCGGGCACGGAATGACGCGGCTCTCGCACTGGGAAATGTACAGGTCGTGCTGGGCGTGTCACAAGAGGTACCAATCACGCTCTTCGATACGCTGGAGACTCTGGCCGCCGCCGCTGGTGCGCTGCCGGCCAGTCTGGAAGAAGCGCAGCGGCTGGCCCTCTCTCGCCGCCCGGAGCTAACCGCCGCCGCACATTCCGTGGACGCGGCGAAGGCCAGCGTGCAGGATGCCCGGGGAGCGTTCGCCCCGCAGGTCTACGGCGTCGCGATGGGCGATGCGATGGCGCCGGCTTCCGGGCCGGGCCTGGCTGGGTACTCGGTGGGGATCACCGCCAGCCTGCCGCTCAGTGACGGCGGACAGCGGCGGGCCGATGTCGATGCGGCCCGAGCACGTCAGGCCCGGGCCGAAGCGGAGGCTTCGGCTGCTCGGCAGACTGTCATCCATGAAACAAATATCGCCTGGCTTACCCTGCAAACCGCGACTGAGGCGGCAACTTCCGCCGCCGCCGGGCTGACCGCCGCGACGGAAGCATATCGTTTGACGGATTTGCGGTATAATGCCGGGAAATCTGTAACCGCGGAACGTCTAGACGCGCTGTCTGCCCTGCGCCGGGCCTCCGGGAATTCGGCTTCAGCACTCGCCGACGTTCTGATCGGGCGGGCAAAACTGAGACAAGCAAGCGGGGGATGAGCAAGTTGTGGCCGAGGCCGGAGATACGGCGTGGCGAGCGAGGCGAGTGGTTGAAAACCACTCGCTAGGTGAGGCACCCTCCGGGTGTGGAGAAAGCAGGCCGATTGCCTGCTCTGTCTCCGAATCCGAATCCGACGTCCGAAGGACGCCTTACCTAGCGAGTGGTTTTCAACCACTCGTCCTACTCCGGGTGTGAAGAAAGCAGGCCGATTGCCTGCTCTGTCTCCGAATCCGAATCCGACATCCGAAGGACGCCTTGGTTAGCGAGCGAGGCGAGTGGTTGAAAGTCACTCGCTAGGTGAGGCACCCTCCGGGTGTGGAGAAAGCAG
>JANXMY010000001.1 GCA_025354405.1 Armatimonadota bacterium | reverse complement strand
CGTAGTGCCGCCGAGTTTGCCGCCACGGGCCTGGGCTGAGATCGATGCGGGGGCTCTGGCGCATAACATCGCCCTGCTGCGCCGCCGCTTCGCTCCGGCCCGGATCATGGCAGTCGTTAAAGCTGATGCCTACGGGCACGGGACGGCACTCATCGCTCCCCTCTGCGCGGAATTCGGCCTCCGCGATTTTGGCGTCGCCACCCCGGCGGAAGGGGCTGCTTTGCGGTCCTTGGTCCCATCCGATGCCGCAATCTATCTCCTTGGACCGACTTTCCCCGAAGAAGCCCCCTCGATCGCGTTTCACCGATTAACTCCATTCCTGAGCAGCCTGGAAATGGGTGAGGCACTTTCGAACGCCGCCCGCAGCCAAGGAATTCAAACCGAAGCACATCTCGACATCGATACGGGCATTGGCCGGGCAGGAGCCCAGACGTCCGCAGCGCTTGCCCTGCTGGAGGCGCTGGACCATCTGTCACCTCTTTCGGTCACAGGGCTCGCCACCCACTTTGCAAGTGCCGATGAAGATCCGGAGGATGCCCGTGCCCAGCATATACGCTTCACTGATTTCCTGACAACGCTCGGTTCGCGGGCCGATGGCCTTCTAGTGCATGCCGCAAATTCGCCTGCCGCCCTGAGCCTGCCACCGGTGGTTCGGCACAGCCTGGTTCGTCCCGGCCTCCTGCTGTATGGCATTGAACCGGAGCCAGGTTTGTTTGCCCAAACGGAGTCGGACTACCTGCCAGTGCTGTCGCTTCGGACCCGTGTCACCCTTTGCCGAACTCTGCCCGGGGGCGCGACGATCTCTTATGGGCGTACTTTCCGGGTTCCGCCCGCGGGAGGCACGTACGCCACGCTCGGTATCGGTTACGGCGATGGCTACCCACGCCGCCTCAGCCCCGGCGGCTATGTTTTACTGAAGGGCCGTCAATCCCCGATCTGTGGGCGTGTCTGCATGGACCAGATTGTGGTCGATGTCAGCCACATCCCTGGTGTTCAGGCGGGAGATGTGGCGACGCTGATTGGTACGGAGGGCGACGAGACGATATTTGCTGGAAGTCTCGCAGCACAAATTGGCACGACCCCGCATGAGATTACAACATGCTTAACGGGGCGGGTAGGGCGCTCGCTGTTGCCAAAGGCCCGGTGATATGCTATAATCGCACCAAGACACTTTTCCCGAGACAACTTTTCTAAGACAACTTTCCCAATAACGCAGGAGTTTTTAAGTCGGCTATGGATACAAGCGATTTCCGCAACGGTATTTCTATTCTCATGGACGGCGACATCTACACGATTGTCGAGTTCCAGCATGTCAAGCCCGGCAAAGGCGGGGCATTTGTACGCTCCAGTATCAAGAGCTTCAAGACGGGGCGTACGATCGACAAGACCTGGCGGGCAGGCGAGCGCATGGAGCAGGCATTTCTAGAGCGTCGTCCGATGCAATATCTTTACAATGACGGCACCGAATACTTCCTGATGGATCCGCAGACCTTCGAGCAGTCCAGCGTGAGCAAAGAGCAGATCGGCAGTGGGATCAAGTATCTCAAGGATAACATGGACCTGAGTGTGATGACGCATAAAGAGGCCATCATTGGGATCGAAGTTCCGAGCTTTGTCGAGCTGGAAGTCACAGAGACCGCCGGCAGCGAAAAGGGCGACACGGCCTCAGGTGGCGGGAAGCCGGCGACAGTCGAGACCGGCGCGGTCGTGACGGTTCCTTTCTTTATCAAAGTCGGCGACAAAGTGAAAATCGATACCCGAAATGATCAGTATCTTGAGCGAGTTAAGTAACGAGCGCGTCAAGTGAAATTGACGACGTGTTTGGTCTGAGAGGCCACATCCCGTGCCCGAACGCATTGATCTAACGGAAGCTCCGCTGCCGCCCCCGCGACGTCCAAACTCACGGAAAACCAAGGGGAGCGGATCGTCAAAGCTGGGCGATTTCGCACGAACTCTCACTAACTTCGGCAGCATCATTAGCGGCCTGCTGCTGCTGTATCTGTTCTGGGGTCTATGGAGCGGGGTGTGGAGTCACGAAGGCATCGTGCATCTGAATGCTGCCGGGCGTCTGCAGCAGCTCAGCAATGTCATCTTCCTCTTCAAGCTGCTGGACATCGCCGCACTTGTCACGGTCGTCGCGCTGCTCGTTTGCTGCGCCCAGGCGGAGGGGACTGGCTACTGGCTTCTCGGGACAGCGGCCTTCTTTTATGCCGGCGTACCGTTTCTGACAAATCTGATTTATTATTCGCGCCATCAGACATCTAGCCAGATCAGCGTACTTTTGCTGGGCGATTTCCAGACCCTGGCGTGGCTGTTTGCGGTTCCCGGCGTCGTCTGGACCACAATTGATCTGGCAAAGCGTTTCGGGGAAGCCGCCGAGATGGCAGCAATCCAGCGGGCGAATGTCAAATATGGGGCCAAAGCCACCCGGCAGACCGGAGCGGGGCAGGGGGCAAGCCGCCAGCGTCAGCTCTTTTTAGGCCGCTGCTGGGAGGGACCCTTCTGCCGGGACAATATCCGCGTCAAGTGTCCCATCTATCTGCAAAAGCGTGGCCCCTGCTGGTGGTACAAAAAAGGCTGTATGTGTGAGGAGAGTATCGTTCTCCAGGTAATGATCTCCGCAGACTGGCGGGAAAAGTCGGCGGAAGCGCGTCGAAGTCTGGAGATGGGCGGCACTTACAAAAACCTTTCCCCGGAAGCTAAGCGCGAGCGCTGCCGCAACTGTATTATTTACAACGAACATCAGCGGCAGAAACACAAGGCCCTGACGATCGCGGCGATTGCTGCGATGCCGATATTGTTCGTGCTGAATTTCACGACAGTGCAGGGGCTAATCGGTCATTTTCTGCAGACCCTCGATGCGATGACGCGGCGCTTTTCATACACCAGCGATTCGACAGGCATCACGGCTCTGCATAACAACAATGATGCCTACGGGATCATCGTCTGGGTCTTTGTACTGGCATTCGGCGTAATCCTGCTGTCGCAGGTGATGAAGCTGATTGAATACTGCTGCTTCAAACTGAAAATATGAATATTGAACTTGTTGAACAAATTGTGGCACTGATGGGCGAGCATCCTGTCTCGGAAATTTCCGTAGAGCAGGAGGGCTTAAAGGTGCGTGTCTGCCGTCCGCTCTCAGCCGCTGCGCCGGCAGAAAGCGCTGCCGTAAGCACGACCGAAATTCTCGCTGAGCCGGCACTCGTGCTGCCGGAAACATACACTCTCACGGCTTCGATGGTGGGTATTTTTCATCATGGGACGCCGCCTCTGCCCTACGCCGCACTGGTGACGGTGGGGCAGGTCATCGGCAGTATTGAGTCGATGAAGCTGATGAATGAAGTTTTCGCCGAGTATGGCGGGCGTATGATTGAAACGCTGACCGAAGACGGGGCCGCCGTAGAATACGGTCAGCCTCTCTTTCGCTTAGCCGCCGTTGAATAAAAGAGGCTGACATGGCAAAATCTCGAAACGCCGCCCGGCAGCGTGGCCAGTGGAACTTGATCGGCATACTCGTCTCTCTGGTCGTTATCATGATCCTTTCGGCCTGGTACTATAAAAGTGTGCTGTCACCCAAGCCTGGCTCTCATAACGGCGCACCGGCCGCGGAGCAGTCGGCCTACGGGTCTGTGTGCAGTGAATATCAAGCGCAGCTCAATCAATCCGCCATGATGTACCGCCAGGACCATAACGACCGCAACCCGACCAGCTTCGAGGACCTGAAAAAAGAGGGGGCGACGGACGAAATCATCAAGGCCCCCGGCTGTCAGTTCCAGCTGGACCCAGCGACGGGGGCCGTCACGGATATCGGCAAAGGCATGGCGGCACCAGGGGCAGCTCCTATGGTGCTCGGGGGTGGAAACTCTGCCCCGGGGGGCTCGTCTCCCGCCTCGAACCGCACCGCGCCCGGACCCGGCGGCGTCACGCTGCCGCCTAGCTCCAGCAGCGTCCCTGCAAATGGTGGGGGGAGCGACGGCGCGGAATAAGTAACTTTCAGGACTCTCGTCAAATTCATTTATGTTCAAAAAAATCCTCATCGCCAACCGCGGCGACATTGCCGTTCGTGTCATCCGCGCTGCCCGCGAACTGAAAATTCCGACTGTCGCCGTCTATTCTCAGGCCGATGCCGATTCTCTGCAGGTTCGCCTGGCGGACGAAGCCGTCTGTATCGGGCCGCCGGAGCGCAAAGGCTCGTACCTGAACGCGACAAATATTCTGAGCGCGGCGGTAATCACCGGCTGCGATGCGGTGCATCCAGGGATCGGATTTTTGGCAGAAGTCGCTTCATTTGCCGAAATGTGCGATGCTATTGGCATGAAATACATCGGTCCACCCGTGCGCGCGATCGAGATGATGGGCGACAAGATTCAGGCCCGGGCAACAATGGAAAAAGCCGGCGTGCCCATTGTTCCAGGGACAAACACCCCCCTCCGAGACCCTTTGGAAGCCGCCAAGTTCGCAACCCAGATCGGGTTTCCGGTGATGATCAAAGCGGCGGGTGGGGGCGGTGGGCGTGGTATCCGTGTTGTGCAGAACGAAGAAGAATTTCCCAAAATCCTTAAAATGGCACAGGTCGAAGCCGAGTCCAGCTTTGGGAATGCTGATGTCTATATTGAAAAGTTCATCGACACGTTTCGGCACATCGAAGTTCAAATCTTAGCGGACCAGCATGGAACGGTGCTGCATCTGGGCGAGAGGGACTGCTCGCTCCAAACTCAGCGGTATCAGAAGATGGTCGAAGAGGCTCCTGCCCCGCACCTCGACTCGAGTGTTCGTCGCCGCATCTGCGAAGCCGCCGTCAAAGCCGCGAAGGCCGCAGGCTACACCAATGCCGGCACGGTCGAGTTCATCGTTCTGCCCGATGGCAAGTTCTATTTTATGGAAATGAATACCCGTCTGCAGATCGAGCATCCGATCACGGAAATGATTACCGGGGTCGATCTGGTCAAGTGGCAGATCAAAATCGCGGCCGGGGAAAAATTGGACTTCAGCCAGCGCGATGTTCAGTGGAACGGCCACTCCATCGAGGTGCGCCTGACGGCCCGGGATCCGGAGCGCGATTTTGCGCCCAGTGCGGGCAAAATCACCTCTCTGCGCTTTCCCGGCGGCCTCGGGGTTCGCATCGATACGCACGTCTACTCCGGTTATGATATCCCGCCGTACTATGACTCCATGCTCGCCAAGATCATCGTCTGGGACCACGATCGAAACTCTGCGATCAACCGGATGCAGCGAGCGCTGGACGAAGTGGAGATCACAGGTGTCAAGACAGACTTAGAGTATCACAAGAAGATTCTCGCCAACGCGTTCTTCCGGAAGGGGGAGCTGACGACGAAATTTTTAGCGACCCATGTGGGCGAGTAAGATGTGGGCGAGTAAGATGTGGGGCAGTCATCGGACCAAGCCTCGCCGCAAGCCTCCGCGCCGGATCGCGGATCTTTCGGTCTGGATCGTTCCTGGTGGCCTAGGCCTCTTTTTCGTCCTGCTTACCGCGGGATTTATCCATTTCACGCGCACCACACTCTATAAGCAGGCCTACTTCGCGGCGGGCGCCGAGCATCCTGATGACTGGATGGCGAGTCTTTGCCTGCTGCTTGGGCTGATTGCGCTGGCGGGGATCTTTCTGAGTCTGCGGGAAGCGCCCCCGATGCGCTGGCGCCGCCGCCGAACTGGCGCGGGCACTAGGCACTCTCTCCGGCACTCTTTTCGGCATAATTTCCGACGTCCAAAACCGCGGCGTCGTTCGGGTACAATAGGCACACAATGAACTTTGATAGTCCTCACACTGAGCACCATACGCACGGCGAAAGCCGTAACACGCGTCGGGAGGCCCGGGAACTGGCCCTGCGCATGCTTTTTCAGATCGAACTCGGGAAGCAGCCGATTTCGGAAGTCCTGGATGCGGCCCTGGCACAGTCACAACTCGAAGGCGCGAATCGCGCTTACGCTGAGGAGCTGGTGCGAGGGACGCTGACCCATAAAAAGGAACTGGACGAGCGGCTTTCGGCACTTACAACCGATTGGGCTTCTGACCGGCAGGCCACCGTGGACCGCAACCTGCTCCGGCTCGCATCGTACGAGCTGCTGTATCGCCCCGATGCCCCGGTCGCCGCCGTGGTCAATGAAGCGGTAGAGCTGGCCAAAAAGTACAGCACCGCTGAGTCAGGCCGCTTCGTTAATGGAGTGCTGGGGGCATTGGTCCGGCAGCCCCGAGCCACCGCTCAAACCGTTGCCAGCGCAGCAAGTCATCGCGAGGAACCGGGTGGAGGCTAAGATGCCGACATTTGAGCTGCGCCCGTTTACCCTCCCTGAAGCGGAGTGGGTGGCGGGCTGGGCGTCGACGCCCGCTGAGCTGCGCGAGATGGCGGCCTCGGATGATTTCCCCCTGTCCGCGGATCAGGTTGCGGCCTGGACCTATGAAGCGGATTTCGTGTTCACCTTACGCCGCGAAGGTGACTTAGTTGCCTATGGCGAGATCGTCGAAGACTCGGTGGAAGGGGATGTCGAGATACAGCACTTGCTGGTAGCCTCTGACATGCGCTCCGTGGGGATTGGCAAAGCCCTGCTTTCCCGCCTCTGCGCATTTCTGGAGGCGACCCTCCCATACCCGGAAGTCTGGCTGCGAGTTGGCCGGGAAAACGTCCCTGCAGCTGCCTGTGCCCGCGCCGTTGGTTTCGAAGTCGAGGAGAAGATGTGCGGGCCACGTTATCTGTGGATGAAGAAAAGTCTGATTAGTCTAGTGTCCCTGCCCTGAGCCCCATATCCCATGTTCTTAACCCGATTTTCCAGCCGACCAAAGTAAAACTATGATCCTTTCTGACCGCAGTATCAAAGAAAGCATTGCCTCCGGGCGCATTGTCATCACGCCGTACGATGAGAGCCTGGTGCAGCCCGCCTCCATCGATATTCGGCTGGATGGGCGATTTCTTGTCTTCCGCAACTACAAGCACTCCTGTATAGATCCCAAAGCACTCCAGGAAGACCTGACTGAGATGGTAACGGTGGCGGAGGGCGATCCGTTTATTGTTCACCCCGGCGAGTTTATTCTGGGGAATACAGTCGAGCGCGTCAAGCTTGGCGATGATCTTGTTGCAAGGCTCGAGGGCAAAAGCTCGCTCGGGCGCCTTGGGCTGATCGTCCATGCGACAGCGGGTTATGTTGACCCGGGCTTCGATGGCAATATCACGCTGGAGCTTTCGAATGTCGCCAATCTGCCCATTCGGCTCTATCCCGGCATGAAAGTCGGGCAGATCTCGTTTTTTGCCATGACGACCCCGGCAGATCGACCTTACGGCTCCCCGGGCCTCGGCAGCAAGTATAAAGGCCAGACCGCGCCGACTGCCAGCAAGATGCACCTGAATTTTTCAGTGACCGCAGAGGAGAAGATGCCCCGATGATTGTGAGCGATTATCAAGTACTGCAGCGAGATGCCGACAATAAAGCACGCGTGACTTTAGAGAGCGGCGAAACGTTTGAGCTTCCCGTCGGCGGTCCGTACGAAGTCGGCAGTGCGAAAAACGTGCTGGTCGGCGATCTCTGGATACTCGCAGGGCAGAGCAACATGGAAGGCTCGGCGGACCTGGTGGATGTTGAGACCCCGCATCCGCTGGTTCATTCGTTTCAGTCGCGGGAAGAATGGTCTCCTGCTGAAGAGCCGCTGCACTGGCTGGGAGAGTCCCCGCGGGTGGTGCATCATGCCATCTGGGGTATGACGAAACCGGAAAGCATTCCGCCGCGCGATCCGAACCGCAGCAAAGGCGCGGGCCTGGGGCTGACATTTGCGAAAGAGATGGTCGCGCAGACCGGCGTTCCCATCGGCCTCATTCCAGCGTCACACGGCGGCACTTCGATGCAGCAGTGGGATCCTGCCCTCCGGGACCATGGCGGCGAGTCTCTTTACGGGGCGACGCGAGAGCGGTTCAGGGCTATAGGCGGAAAAGTCGCGGGGATTTTATGGTATCAGGGCGAATCGGATACCAATCCGACCGACGCCGCGAAATATGCACAGCGCATGACAACCTTGATTCAGTCATTTAGGGCTGACTTTCAAGCACCGAATCTGCCGTTTTACCTGGTCCAGCTCGGCGGTTTCGTCGCTGAACCTTCCCAGGACATGCTGAGAGGCTGGAACCAAGTTCGCGAGATTCAGCGCACTTTGCCTGAAACGATGGCGAATGTGGGCATGGTCACGGCGATCGACCTGGGGTTAGATGACGTCATTCATATCGACACGCAGAGTTTAAAGACGCTGGGCAAACGCCTGGCTGCAGCTGCGCTGGGCAAACCTGCCCCGGCACTGAAGTCTATGGCGTTCGAGGCGGCCAATGGCTGGCTGCGCGTCTCTTTTGACCATGTCCAGGGTGGCCTGAAGGCGGCGGGCCGCCCCACCGGCTTTAGCCTGCGCGATGCCGATGGCCGGGACATGCCGCTGATCTATAAAATCATTCTCGACGGCACCGATGCCCTGCTGAAGATCACTGAGCCCACGGCACTGTCCGGGGCCCATCTCTGGTATGGCTGGGGCCTGGAACCGTATGTAAATTTGACCGATGCAACGGGAGCGGCGGTTCCGGCGTTTGGGCCAGCGCGGATCGGTTAAGATGAGACTGCGTACCTTTGACAAGTGCGTTAAGAGGCATGGCTTCGGAAGCAAATAACTGAAATTGAAGCGCTTGGTTGCCAGAGAATCAGTCTTCAGAGCAATCTGCGCCGCGGCGATTCAGCAATTGAAATATAACTATGATCCCACCTATTCTTTTAGACGGCACAGCAACGGCCAAAACGATCCGCGCGGAAGTCGGTGCGGCGGTCAAGGCATTGACGGCAGAGACTGGAGTTGTCCCGACCCTCGCTGCAATTTTGGCGGGTGACGATCCTGCCTCTCAAACCTATGTTGCGATGAAAGAGCGGGCCTGTGCTCGGGCGGGGATCGGGTCGCGGACATTCCCCTTCAGCAGCACGGCCTCGCAAGCCGAAGTGGCTGAATGCCTTGCAATGCTGAATGCCGATCCGTCTGTGCATGGGATCCTGGTTCAGCACCCTCTGCCAAAGCATATGGACGAGCCGGCGATCCTCTCGATGATGGACCCCGCGAAAGATGTGGACGGTATTGCGCCGATTTCGCTCGGGCGGCTGGTAGCGGGCCTGCCTTCGTATCATGCCTGCACCCCCGCGGGGATGATCGAGCTGATGAAACGGTATGGTTTGCCGATCGCGGGCAAACACGCCGTGGTCGTCGGGCGCAGCGTGATCTTAGGCAAGCCACTGGCGCTGCTTTTGCTTCAGGAGAATGCGACGGTCACCATCTGTCATTCGCGAACTCCGAACTTGGCCGAGATCACGCGGCAGGCAGATATTCTCTGTGCCTGTGTCGGCAAAGCAAATATGATCACGCGCGACATGCTGAAACCGGGTGTCGTCGTGCTGGATGCCGGGTATAACCGGGTGCCGGATAGGAATCACGATGTTGGAGATGTCGACTTTGAGGGAGCCTCGGAAGTGGCCTCGGCGATCACGCCGGTCCCTGGCGGGGTCGGGCCGATGACGATTGCGATGCTGATGAAAAACACGTTGCTTGCGGCACAGACAGGGGCGGCATGACATTCGACCTGCATGCGTATATTGCGGAGCGGCGAGAGTGGACGGACCGCGCTCTGGATATCTATCTACCGCCTGCGGAAGCTCTCCCGCCGAATCTGCATGAAGCCATGCGCTACTCGCTCTTTTGCGGTGGCAAGCGGCTGCGCCCCATCCTGGCACTGGCGGGAGCGGAGGCCGTTGGAGGCGACCCGCTCTGGGTGCTGCCGCTGGCCTGTGCGGTGGAATGTATCCACACCTTTTCGCTCATCCATGATGATCTCCCAGCAATCGACGACGACGCGCTGCGCCGCGGCAGCCCGACCAGCCATGTCGTCTACGGCGAAGCGATGGCGATCCTGGCCGGAGATGCCCTGCTGGCCCTGGCCTTCGATCTGATCGCTGAATGCCGACTGCACGCCTCGGCCGAGCGAGTTTTAGATGCGATCTCGATGGTTGCGCGGGCATCAGGAACACGCGGGATGGTTGGAGGGCAGGTCTCAGATATCGAAAGTGAGGGTCTTACGGGCCTGAATGAAGCCGATATCTCGTCAATCCATGCCCGCAAGACCGGGGCCTTGCTGCTGGCCTCCCTGGTGTCCGGCGCACGGCTTTGCGGAGCTACGCGGAGGCAGGAGCAGTCTCTGCTGAAATATGGGGCGCAAATCGGGCTGGCATTCCAGATCACCGATGATATTCTGGACCTCGAAGGCGACGAAGATAAACTTGGCAAGCCTCTCGGCAGTGACCTGAAGCAGGACAAGGCGACCTATCCCAAGCTGTTCGGCCTCGAAGGCTCGCGCCGATTGGCCCGAGAGGCCTGCGATGCTGCCCTCGCCGCCCTCGCCGATTTCGATGGCCACGCCGATCCGCTTCGCGCTCTGGCTCACTATATTGTAGAGCGCGACAGCTGATCTTCGGAAAACTTACTCGCCCATCCACCCTCCGCCGCGCAGGCCAGCCACACGGTAGACCCCGTCCTGGCGAACCAATTTATAGGTTCCCCTAGCCAGCTCTCCATTTTCTCCTACGACTTGGACGAAAACATCCGCATGCTGGCCCTCTTTATCGGTCCACACTGGTCCATAGCTCGCCGACCGGGAATGACCAAACTCAGGCGCCATTTCCTGAATTCGATCCTGAAACAGCTGTGGCGGGAATCGTCTGTCTTTCTGCCGACGCATAAACGAGATTGCGGCAACGCTGTCTCCGGCTCGAAAAGCATTGAGCTGACCCTGAATGCAGTCGATGGCAGCCACTCGCTTCGCTCCCTGCGCGATGTGCCAGCTCCGCTTGTCTACCGGCAAGCCGGTCAATTCAAGAGGGAATTGGTTTGGCGGGTAGCTGCCCCACTGCGGCATTGCTATTCGATGTCCTCCCGACGTGCGCTCGCTCGTCAGACGTGGGTGTGCTGCGATCTGACGCCGCAGCACAAGGCCGCTCAGAGCGAGGCATAGGATGGTGAAAACAACGGGTGTCACAGATCGGAGTGTCATAAGACTCATAGTATTCACTGCAGGTCTCCTTCTCTCCTGCCTGGAGATATTTTTGACGAAATACATCGCTGGGTTTCACGCAGGAAACTCCCCCTTTCCCCACGAACTAATTCCCATGGCAAATACCGATCAAGAGCGGGCACGGCTGGAAGATTTACGGCAGAAGAGGCCGGGGGCAGCGTGGAGAAGCTGGGGACCGTATGTCTCCGAGCGGGCCTGGGGCACGGTGCGTGAGGATTATTCACCAGACGGCGCAGCCTGGGACTTTTTGCCGCATGACTGGGCACGCTCCAAAGCCTACCGCTGGAACGAGGACGCCATGGCGGGCATCTGCGACAGTGCGCAGAAGCTCTGCTTCGGGCTTGCTCTCTGGAACGGGCAAGACAGCATTCTCAAGGAGCGGCCCTTTGGCCTCTCGGGGCCGGAGGGCAACCACGGCGAGGATGTCAAAGATTACTACTTTTTCCTCGACAACACGCCCAGCCATTCGTATATGAAATGGCTGTACAAATACCCCCAGAAAGCCTTTCCCTATGAAGATCTGGTCCGAACGAACGCAGCCCGGGGAAAGCATGAGCCGGAATATGAGCTGCTGGATACGGGTATCTTTGCCGAGGATCGATACTGGGATGTGACGGTTGAATATGCCAAAGCCTCCCCAGATGATATTCTGATCCAGATCACGGCAGAAAATCGGGGGCCGGAGACGGCGACGCTGGAGATTTTGCCGACCCTCTGGTTCCGTAACTGCTGGTCCTGGGGCTGGGACAATCCGAAGCCTGCCTTGAAGCGCGGGTCGGGGCCGGGAGTGGTGGTAGAAACCGCCCAGGCGGAACTCGGCCAGCGATATCTCCGCTGTGAGGGCCAGCCGGATCTGCTGTTTACGGAAAATGAGACCAACGACAAGCGGCTGTACGGGACGTCTCACAACCCGACGCCCTATGTCAAAGATGCGTTCCATGAGTATATTGTCGATGGAATACAGGGCGCGATCAACCCCGATCAGACCGGCACAAAAGCCTGTGCCCGGTACAAAGTCACTGCGGAAGCCGGAAAGTCGGCGACGGTTCGCCTGCGCCTGACCGATGAGATTCTTGCCCCGGATCCGTTTGGTGCCGGCTTCGGGCAGGTGATGACGGCGCGGATCGCGGAGGCGGATGCGTTCTACAACTCCATCGGCTCGGCAGAGCTATCGGAGGATGCCCGCCGCGTGATGCGCCAAGCCTTCGCCGGGCTGCTGTGGTCAAAGCAGTTTTACAAGTTCGATGTCGTTCATTGGCTCGACGGCGACCCCGCCCAGCCGCCGCCGCCGGATTCGCGCCTCTCCGGTCGTGATCATGATTGGCGCCATCTGAATGCCAACGATATCATCTCCATGCCCGACACCTGGGAGTATCCCTGGTTTGCCGCCTGGGACCTGGCGTTTCACTGCATCCCGCTGGCCGTCATTGACCCGCAGTTCGCTAAGGAGCAGCTTCTGCTGCTCGGCCACGAGTGGTATCAGCACCCAAACGGTCAGATGCCGGCCTACGAATGGGCCTTCGGGGACGTCAACCCCCCAGTGCAGGCGTGGGCCGCTCTGCGGGTCTATCAGATCGAAGGGCGCGTTCTCGGCAAAGACGGCGATTTCCAGTTCTTGGAAAAGATGTTCCATAAGCTGCTGATGAATTTCACCTGGTGGGTCAACCGCAAAGATGCCGAGGGGAGAAACGTTTTCCAGGGCGGCTTCCTGGGTCTGGACAACATCGGCATCTTCGATCGCAGCCAGCCTCTGCCGACTGGCGGCTATCTGGAGCAGTCGGACGGTACTTCCTGGATGGCGATGTTTTGTTTGAATATGCTTTCCATCGCCTTGGAACTCACCCGTCACGACCCCAGCTACGAAGACATGTGTACGAAGTTCTTTGAGCATTTCGTCTATATCGCCCATGCCATGAATACGATGGGGACGACGGGAATGGACCTCTACGACGACGAAGATGGCTTCTACTATGATGTGCTCCATCGCCCCGATGGAACCAATGAGTTCCTGCGGGTCCGTTCCCTGGTCGGTTTGATTCCATTGCTGGCGGTCGACACGATCGATGAAGCGCAGCATGCGGCGCTGCCAGACTTTCAGGAGCGTATCGCCTGGTTTATTTCTAATCGGCCGAATCTGGTAAAGAACGTCGCCGATCTGCATGAAACAGGGCATCATGACCGCCGCCTGCTTTCAATCGTCGACCCAGAGCGCCTTCGCTGCTTGCTCACCCGTATGCTCGACGAGACGGAGTTCCTGTCCCCGCACGGCATCCGCGCCGTGTCACGCTTCCACAAAGATCATCCGGTAGTCATGAACGTCAATGGAGTCGAGTACCGCGTCGACTACGAACCGGCCGAGTCGACGACCGGCCTCTTCGGTGGTAACTCCAACTGGCGCGGGCCAATCTGGTTCCCGATCAATTATCTGCTGATCGAGGCCCTGCAAAAATTCGACTACTATTTAGGCCCGGAGTTCACGGTGCAATTCCCCACCGGCTCCGGCCAGCATCTCTCCCTCGGCCAGGTCGCCGCCGAGCTGTCCCGCCGCCTGACTCGCACGTTCCTGCGCGATGACAGTGGCCGCCGCCCCGTCTACGGCTCCACCGAAAAATTCCAGTCCGACCCGCACTGGCGCGACCTGCTGACCTACTTCGAGTACTTTCACGGGGACAATGGGGCGGGCCTCGGTGCCAGCCACCAGACCGGCTGGACGGGCCTAGTCGCAAAACTGATCGAGCAGAGCGGGGAGTAAGGGGACAGAGAGCAGGATAGGGAAGCGGTAAAGAGGCCTGGGCTGGGTGGAAGCGGGCAGCCTGGGCATCGGGGCAAGCATCGTCAGCCGGGGCGACGATCTTGCCAGCGCGGCAAACTCTTTTTGTCCGCGTGGCTCCCGGCTCTTCTAAAATAGTCACTCTTTGATTCATACCTGATCGCTTTTCCTCGTTTCCCGCGGCTTAATTCACAGGCCAGTGACGTCGCAAAGTTCCGGCCACGGCAAACTCTGGCGCGTTATCTGGTAAACTAAGGTTTAAATGAGTTTACGACGTACGAGGAAATTGTGATACAGACTGAAATCTCACCCGAAGAAATGGCGACTTGCCTGCATGTCCTGCAAAGCATCTCCGACTCGCATGGCAATATCAAACGCAGCGACCGACTGAATAGCCTTGTCTCGAAAGTGTACCGCGAGGGCAAGCGGCGCGATCTCCACGATGAACGTCGGCGGTTGGAAGCGGAAGACCGGGCGACGCAGGCGACCACCGCCATGGTCAAGCTGCAGCGAGATGCCCTCTCTGCGGCTGCACTGCCACCCCCCGAGTATGCCGAGCCCGCGCGGATACTGAACAAGCCCGAGTGCTGCTACATCTGCAAAGAAGACTTCACAGAAGTCCATTTCTTCTACCACCTGCTCTGCCCGAAGTGTGCAGATTATAACTACCGGATGCGCCATCTGAGTGCCGATCTTTCGGGGCGTACGGCCCTGGTCACGGGCGGCCGGGTTAAGATCGGCTTCCAGACGGTGCTGCGGCTGCTGCGCGACGGGGCCAAAGTAATCGTCACGACCCGCTTCCCGCAGGTTGCCGCACGCCGCTTCCAGGCCGAAGCCGATTCGAGCGTTTGGAGCGATCGCCTGCAGCTGTACGGGCTGGATTTGCGCAATATCCCTGCGGTCGAATCCTTCGCCCGGCACCTGCTGCACACAGAGCCGTTTCTGGATATTCTTATCCACAACGCTGCTCAGACCATCAGCCGCCCGCCGGGCTTTTATGGGGACTTGATCGGGGTGGAGCAAAGCCCGATCGAGTCGCTTCCGGCGGAAGTGCGCAGGCTGGTCGCGCAGAAAGCGCCGTCGACGCTGGCAATTTCGGACAGCTCTCTGCTGCTGCCGGCCGTGCTGGGGGATGTGAAGGATGTGCTCCCGGCGGATGCGCTGGAAGACAACGAGGAGCGAGCGGACTCGCGGACGACCAACAGCTGGCTGCTGCGGCTCGACGATGTCAGTGCCCCGGAGATGCTGGAAGTTCAGCTGGTCAATTCGGTTGCCCCGTTCCTGCTGAACAGCCGCCTGAAGGCCCTGCTGATGCGCTCCCCCCACGTCCGCCGCTTCATTGTCAACGTCTCGGCGGTTGAGGGGCAGTTCAGCCGCCATAAAACGGTGTTTCACCCGCACACGAACATGGCCAAAGCCGCGCTGAATATGATGACGCGCACGTCGGGGGAAGATTATGCCAAAGACGGCATCTACATGAACAGCGTCGATACCGGCTGGGTGACCGACGAAAACCCGGGGCCACGGCGCATGCGAAACCAGGAAGAGCTGGGCTTTTTCCCGCCGCTGGATATCGTCGACGGCATGGCCCGGATTTATCATCCCGTAGCAGAGGGAATCACCGACCCTGAGGAGCCGTTGTTCGGCCTCTTTCTCAAAGATTATGCCGCCTGTCCCTGGTAAAGATGAACTCGGTAAAGATTAACTCGCATCTTCGCGGATACCCAGGGCTTTCTGGCGATAATGCTCATCGGGTCGGGTTCGGATACGGGTCACGTTTTCCGAACTCAGATAGATCGGAGTTCCGCAGGCGAGTGCCGCGAGCAGGACACGGGCCGATTTATCGGCCATCAAGGTGACGTTGCGGACCTCCTGGGCAGATTTCCCCAGAGCGATAAAGCCGTGGTTTCGGAGATAAATCGTCTTTGGGGCTGCTTCGTACTTCTGGATATAGGCGATTACCTGGTCGCGCAGGGCGCGGGCCAGCGGCAGGCCGGGATCGACATACGGGACGCTGCAGGGAGCGACCCCGCAGACGACGATCTCATCGGGAAAAAGCCTCCCGCCGCTCTCAATAGCCTTCCAGCCTTCCAATGAGCAGAGCAGGCCGTTGATCGATGTTACATGCGTGTGTCCCACGAAATCGATGCCTGGGAGGGTGAGCAGATACGCATGCAGCAGCGTCTCCACCGACGGCATCCGCCCCGCCCCTCCCGCACAGGCCCCCAGAAGCAGGTCTTTTGTTTCGGTGTCAGAGTAGTCTCGCGAAGAGTTTAGTGCTTCCATGACGGGGGCAAAGCGCACTTCACTCACCTGCTCCTCAGTCAAAGTCCGCAGCTCCGAGCCGCTGGCTTTGACGAGAAAAGTCTCCTCGTTCAGGCGAGTGGACGTGTTGCCTTCCCCGAGAATAGCCCAGTCGTGTGCCGGGGCGCCCAGAGCATGCGAAAGGTCGAGCAGTTCGGCGAGTTTGGTGTTTGTCATATGGTATTGTTTCCTGATTGGCGGCACGCGATGACAGTTCGAGAGAAACCGAGTGGTTCCAAACCACTCGCTAGGTAAAAGCGTCCTTTGGACGACGGATTCGGACTCGGAAACAGAGCAGGCAATTGGTCTGCTTTCTTCACACCCGGAGGGTGCCTCACCTAGCGAGTGACTTGGAGTCACTCGTAATGCGATGCGTTATACCGGCCCCTAAAATCTTTCTGTCGGAAACGACAATCGGGCGATCGTGCGTGCCTCTTCCCAATTTCCCACGTTGCCCGACGCCACAAGCTGGCCGAGTATGTTGCCGATTGCCGTGGCTTCCGAGGGACCGGCGATGACAGGAATGCCGCAGGCGGTGGCGGTTAATTGGTTTAGCAGGCGGTTCTGCGCGCCGCCCCCCACAATATGTAAGGCCTCGAACTTGACTCCCTGAAGCTCTTCCATCTGCCTGAGCGCCTCCTTGTAGGCGGCGGCGAGGCTGTCGAGGCAGCAGCGGATCAACGGGCCGATTCCCTCCGGCACTTCCTGCCCCGACTCGCGGCAGGCGGCACGTATCTCGGCTGCCATGTCCGCGGGAGCGAGAAACCGGTGTGCGGTGGCATCCACGAGTGGGCCACCGGTGGGGGCGGCTTCGGCACGGGTGATCAGTTCAGGATAAGAGAACTCCTGCCCTTCCGAGCGCGCGAGAGAGCGTCGGCATTCCTGCACCAGCCAGAGACCCATAATGTTTTTCAGGAAGCGCACTGTCCCGCGCACACCCAGCTCATTACTGAAGCCATACTCGAAGGCTTTTTGGGTGAGGTTTGGCTCCTGAAGCTCGACACCCATCAAGGACCAGGTGCCTGAGGACAGAAATGCCCAGCGGGTGCCTGGCGCGGCAGGGGTGGCGGCGACGGCAGAAGCGGTATCATGGGTGCCGACCGCGTAAACGGGCACGCCGCTGTTAGTCACTCCCAAATATGATCCGGCGGGGACAAGCTCCGGCAGAAAATGTGATGGCAGCCCGAGACGCGTCAGCAGAGAGGGCTCCCAGGTGCGCGACCGAGGATTGACCAGCTGCGTTGTTCCGGCATTGGTGACTTCGCCGATAAGGCTGCGCCCGTTCGTCAGCCGATGGTGGATCAGGTCGGGCATCATCAATAGGTGCGCGGCTTTATCGAGGATGCCGGGCACTCGTGCCTGCCGTGCGTAGAGCTGATATAGAGTGTTGAACGGCAGAAACTGCAGCCCGGTCAGGGCCCAAATCTCTTCCGGGGGCAAAATCTCGCTGACCGCCTGCATAGCCGGGGGATGCTGGGTGTCACGGTAATGGACCGGGGCTTCCAGCAAATGGCCCGAAGTATCCAGCAATCCGAAATCCACGCCCCAGGTATCCGCTCCCACCCCGTGCAGCGTGCCGGCCTGACTCTGAGCCTGAGCGACGAGCAAGTCGATCTCCCGGCCGATGCGCTCGAATTCCCAGCGGCGGACGCCGTCCGGACCGACATCTCCTTCGCCCATGCCTGTCGCAAACCGTCCGACTTCTTCCAAGGTCAGGCGATCGCCGTCGAAGTGCCCGAGTATGCCCCGGCCGCTTTCGGCGCCGAGGTCCAGGGCGAGATACTGCTGTGCTGTGGTCGTCATGGAGATGAGTATACCTAAATCGTCAGCCTATATCGGGAACGTCCGATATCCCGCGTGACCCGTTGCCAGAAAATATAATGCCCAGAGGCAGGAGATGCCATAGTCGCCCAGCACCAGTCCAATAAAGAAGGGGAGGGCGGCGCGGTAGAGTCTGACCCCGCCGTAGCGCAGGATCAGGCTTTTGAACAGCCAGCCGAGCAGCACCGGGAACCAGATCCAGGTCATCGTATCCGTACTGCCGACCGCATACCCAATCGGATGCAGCGGCCACCAGGTGAAGCGGGTCCGCAGCAGGCCCAGCAGCAGCACGAGGCCCATTCCAGCAACCGAGGCGGTGATGCGCCCAGTGTCCATGGGCTTGGGGCTATTCAGCCATCCTTGCAGCTCGTCGAAGCCGTAATGGCCTTGATCCGTGCGCCAATGTTCTAAGGTCGCGTTCCCCGCCCCAAAATGGTAGTAGATTCCCAGGCAGGAGGCCCAGGCGGCGAGGCAGCCGATGAGTATGGCGACGAGAATTGCCGCAGTCAAATGCCGTGGGTTCATCGGGCGCGGGGTCGTCGAGTCTGCGATCTTCATTGCCTCGAGCTGCGCGGGCTGCCCCAGGCACCGCCAGTCGGAGTCGAACCAGCGCAGGAATGCGAAGCCTGTTAGCGCGTGCGGCGTGTAGGCATGGCTGCCGCTGAAGGCGATCATGGTGCCGTGCGCATTACCCCACGGAGCCTGCCCCCAGGGAAGGCCCGCTTCGGCCCGGATACGCGAAAATGTCAGGGCCAGCAGCAGCAGCAGGATCCAGAAGATGAGCGATACCCCCAACGAAAGACCCAATGCCATGCCGAAGCCCACCAGCAGCAGCGAGGACGCGAACAGGCCCAGATAGGCCCCGCGGTACGTCATCGGCTCGTCCGAATCGTCGATGCTCTTGTCTCCGCGAAATGCCTTGCGCCATGTTTCCGCCAGATGCGGCCGGGCGAGCCAGAGGGAATACAACGCCAATCCGACGAATGCTCCCACTCCCTGCTCGGCGATATATGGCATATGCGCGAGGGTCGGCCCTGCCCCCGGATCGCGGAAGCCGAAGGCCGTCGACCCAACGTTCTGCAGCTTTGTAAAGAGGTAGAAGAACCAGCAGGAGAAAGAGACATCGAGTGACAGCAGATAAGTCAGCCCAATCACCATTGGGTAAAACGCCATCGTCGTGTAGCCGATGGCATTCCACGGCGAACTGGTGATATGTGTTTCCATCTGCAGTCCGGCTTCCGGCTTGATTGGGATATAGGGGAAGGTTGGCAGCAGTGTGAAATGGATCGCCGCCATGCTTTCCAAAATCACCGGCAGGCCGACTCCCATCCAGAGCAGACGGTTAGTCCAGAGGGGGGTGCTGCCGCCGTCCCGCGTGATCTCCAGGGGAATGAGCACGATGGGGAAGATGAGCCGCTCCCGGTCCACCCACTGCCGCCGCATCAACGTGGCGATGCAGTAAAAGCAAAAAAGCAGCGTGAAGATAAAGCCGGTCCAGACCGTGATGGGGACCGCCCAGCCTAGCAAGTGCGCCGAGGTAAACAGCGATGATTTTCCAGTGTAATAGTCTGCGATGACCGCCGGGTCCGGCACGGCCCAGGTTGGAATAAATCGATGCCAGTTCTCCCATTTGTTTTCGTGCGTCGCAAAGTGCTTCCAGCCGACCAGAGCCGGGGTCAAGAACTGCATCATACCGATGCCGCCGATGTAGATCGCCGCCGTGTTCATGGTGTAGATAAACATCAGCTCGGCCTGGGTCAGCGCCCGCGTCGGCCAGAGCTTCTTAATTCCCAGATTGATTCCGATCAGCACCAGCAGGGCAAACAGCACGGCCATCGGCATCGACATCGCCGCCAGGTCTGGGCCGCTTGCGACGATCTCTGTGTATTCCAGCCAGAAGATCAGCAGAGGGATGAGAAGCAGAGCGATAATCCAGGCGCGGGGGGTGATACTACTCCAGCGTGAAGTCTCCGGGGATTTTCCTTCGGGAATGCCGGGCTGCTGTGGTCGTTTTTGCATCGTTGCCATAGAGTAATAGTATCATAGGGAAGGGGTTTGTGTCAATTGGCACTAAACTAATTTAATATTAATACGATTCACACTTTGCTCAGCGTCTCAATCCTGACTGAGTACCTCTTGATCCTGAGTGCGAAAAGCCAATTTACGTAATCTCGTCTTACCATATTCAGTGTTCCAACCCCGTAATCTCAAGGCAAAGAGAACGATTCCAATTTTCACGCCCGGAAATAAATTCCGTCCCCCCTTGACAAGCATGAGCCTGGCGAGTATACTGTGCCTACTTCCTAGCCGAAGACGCTCGTGGTTTACGCCGCAAAGCGAATAGGCAGGCAGGGAGGCCGCGAAGTCGCCGCCGCTCTGAGGGAAGGTATCTGTTCACACCCGCGCAGAGCTGCGTTCTTCTTTTCTCTATGCAGAGGCAAGCCGACATTGGTGTCATTCGATGACATAAATGTTGCCGCTTGCCTCTTTTTTGTGCTTTAAAGTGCAGTCACTGCGCCGGGCACATGGCATAGAAATGGAACCCACACGATGCCCGTCGCTATGGAATCCGGAAGAACTGGAACCGAATCCGGGAAAGCTGGGCTGAAGGTTGTGATCGCCGATGACGATCCGCTGATCCGCCTCGATCTGCGCCATTGCCTGGAAGGCCTGGGGGCGCTGGTACTGGCCGAAGCCGAAGATGGGCAGCAGGCA
This sequence comes from Armatimonadota bacterium, assembly GCA_025354405.1. GTDB lineage: Bacteria > Armatimonadota > Armatimonadia > Armatimonadales > Capsulimonadaceae > JANXMY01. The sequence goes on along the minus strand of JANXMY010000001.1, from coordinate 4,766 downwards.
GTAGCCCTGACCCGAGCTTTGCGACCAGATCTTGTTATCCTTGATATTATGATGCCGCAAATGGACGGCCTGGAGGTCGCGCGCTTGCTGCGCGGGGAGAGCCTCGCGGCAGTCATGCTGCTCTCTGGGTATGCGGAGGAAGATATGGTCGCACAGGCAGATGCCGCCGGGGTTCTGGCCTATCTGCGTAAGCCGTTCCGGTCGGAGGACCTGAGTCCGGCAATCTCAATCGCCCTGGGGCGGCACCGGGAGCGTCAGGCTCTGGAAGCCGATATCGAGGACCTTCGAGACAAAATGGAGGCCCGTAAGATTGTTGGCCGGGCTAAAGCACTGCTGATGGAGCGCTACAATCTCACCGAGCGGGAAGCGTTCCACCGCATTCAGGCCCAGAGCCAGAATCTGCAAAAACCGGCGCATGAAATCGCACAGGCGATTATCACAGCCAGCGAGCTGGGACTGTAGCAGTAAACGTTTGTACCACCCTGTAAGACATTCGCGACACACACTTAGGAGGAATCACATTGCGACTTTTCACCTTTAAGACGGCTCTTGCTCTCGGAGTAGGCCTCACCGCCCTCAGCGGCTGGACTTCATCCGTCCGGGCCGAGGATGCGCCGCCCGCCCCAGCTGTTCCGGCACTCCCCGCCGGGCCGGGACCGGCGACTCAGCCGCCCGCCGCACCGGGAACCACCGTGCCCGCTCCCACGCAGCCTGCCGCACCGGCTGCGGCCACCGCCCCGCCGAACTACAAATTGCAGTATAACGGTCTAATCGATGCCTATTACCTGTTCAACTTCGCCAATCCGAAGGATGTCTCTGCGGGGGCAGGCGAGGCTTACTATGATATCCGTCATAACTCGCCTGCACTTTCATTGGCAGAGATCAATGTGTTTGCGAACGCCGCGCCCAAGCACTTTGGCTACAAAGCGACATTTATGACCGGTGACACGGCCGATATCAACCATGCCGACTTCATGGGTGCCAGCCATGGCCTCGGCGAAGCCCGATACAAAAATGTCCAGCAGCTTTACGGAACTTATTCGCTCAGCGCGGATGGGGCAGGGATCGATCTAGGCAAATTCTACACGCCCTTCGGCTACGAAGTAACCGAGTCTAACGGCAACTACAACTATTCCCGCTCGACGGCCTTTAACTATGTCCCGTTTTATAATGCTGGCGCGCGCATTTACACCCCGGTTCCCGGACTCGCCGCACTGACCGCAACGCTCTATCTTGTCAATGGCGTCTTCAACACGACTACGATGGGCGTCGCAAACGACAGCAAGCGGCTCGGCTACATGGGTCAGCTGAACTATACCGATCCCAAAGGCAAGTTCACATTGATTTCCGAACTGGGTTTGGACAAGCAGAAGTTTTATGGTTCGGGTGGCCCGGATACCAAAGTCGTCGTCAATGACAACAACTTAACCTACAACTTCAACGCAAATTCCCTGGCCGGTCTGGACTATGTCTACCGTCAGACCAAGCCAAACGGCGGTGGCAAGGAAACCGTCAATGCTTACGCAGTCTATTTCCGCCAGCAGCTGAACGCCAAGAATGCAGTTGCCCTTCGGTACTCCGGCGCGGAGGACAAGTACGAAGGAGGTACGGTCGTTGCTCCCGACGGAACAGCGCGTCCCTACGATATCACTGCGACATACGAGATCAAATCAACCGCTAATTTCCTGACCCGCGTCGAGTACCGTCACGACCATATCAACTACAACAATGGGGCCAACCCCGGTTTCTACGGTGGCAACTCCATTGCGGACCGCAGCGACCAGAACACGATCAGCCTCTCCGGAGTATTCACGTTCGGCCAGTAAACTGGCTCAATCTGCCCGGCACGGAATACTTTCCGTGCCGGGACTTTTTTCGGGTATACTCCGCGCATGTCCACACCCGCCATCACGGATGATGTTGTTGCCGTCACGGATGACAGCCTGACTATCGCGCCTCAGCCAGACCCGTCTGCCTCTCGCGCCGCCCCGCGCTTCTGGTCGCCGAGCGACCCCCCCGTCCCCGAAGCACCGATCCATCAGGTTAAACGTAAGTCTGTCCTGAAAACGCCCGTCGCCGGCGAAACTTGCCCGGAGCGCGATCGCTACAGCCCGACTATCAAGGATCTCCCCGCTGAAGAACGTCCGCGTGAGCGTCTGCATGCCTCCGGGGCACACGCGCTGACCACCGCAGAGCTGATTGCGATCTTGATTCGCACCGGGAATGCTGAGCGCAGCGCGGTATCTCTGGGAGAGTTCCTGCTGGCGGAGTTTGGCAGCATCAAAGGGGTCGCGACGGCGTCCCTGGAGCAGCTGGCCGGGGTGAAAGGATTGGGGGAGGCCAAGGCCGCTCAAATCAAAGCGGCGATTGAGTTTGGTAACCGACTCGCTCTGTTTACAGAGGATGCCCGCCCGGCAATCACCGGCCCCCGTGATGTTGCAAACCTGCTGATGCCCGAGCTGCGCCATCAAAAGAGAGAGCATCTCAAGTCACTTCTGCTGGATAGGAACACCGCGCGGTGGTCAACGTCACTCCCCGCAACACCTCGGGCGGCGTCGCCTGGACGTAGCGCGGGTATCGGGTGGGGGAGTCGCCCACGCGGAAGGTCTTGCAGTACGGCGCGTTGAACGCCCCCGTCGACTCGCCGTCGTCGTCCTCATCACCCGACAGCAGCAGGTACAGCACGTCGGGGTTGCGCTCATGCCAGGTCTTCTCCGACTCCCACGCCTTCTCCTTCCAGCCCGTGGGCCGCTGCTTGGCGCGGCCCCAGTTGCGGATGGCGAGCGCCCGCTCGCGGATCGCGTGGTACCTGCGGCCAGGGAGCAGCGCCGCCTTCAGCTCTCGGTAGTCGCACCCCGAGGGCCATAGTTCCCGCAGGGCCGCGTCCTCCTCCGCCGTCCACGGGCGCGTGTCCTGGGCTTCCCGCCAGCCGACAAGGTGGTCGGTCTGGCCGTTCTTCCAGGTGAAGGCAATCAGGCACTCTGGAGCCGTCACGCCGTCCCCCACCATCACGACTACGTGCTCCACGAGCAGCGCGATCAGGTGGCGCTTTCGGGGAATTTCGAGGCCGTCGTAGGTCTCGTATGCCTTCGCGAGGGCCGTCTTCAGTTCGGCCTCAGGCGAGGGGGAGACTGAGGCGTCCGCCTCGTGAGCGGCCTCCGCCGTCTTCGCGCGGAGGGCGTACACCTGTGCCGTGGCCCGCGTGATGTCGGCCAGGATCGGCTCCAGAACCACGTCCCTCTCCGCCTCGGGTGTGGTGGGGTCGAAGCGCGTGTCGATGCGGTCATATTTGGTGTTGAGGCGCTTCATTTCCGCCTCGGCCTCCGCCAGTTCCGCCCCCAGACTCGCGTGTTCCCGCTCGGCGTTGCGCCGCCGCTCGAAGATGTCGCGGAACAGCGGCTCGTCCGAGTTCGCCAGAAGGTGCAGTCGCCGCTTCAGGTGCGCGTTCAGGATGGCGCGCAGGTCTGGGCCCGACCAGGTGACGCACGGCTCCGCCCTGGGGACGGCCTGCGCGAAGGCGTGACACTGCCACTGCTCGCGATGCGTCGGCCCGTGGACGCCGAGCCTGAGCGTGTACCCGAGCTCGCCGTCGTGGTGGCCGCAACGGGCGAAGCCAGACCACTCGTTGACGCTGTGGAGTGGGGCCGACTCCTCCTTCCGCCCCGCCATGTTAACGCGGTGCGGGTTCACTGGCTCGGAACGGTAGTTGTTCGCACGTGCGGCGATCATGTCCACTGGTGCCCATTTGCGCACCACCCGCTCCCACAGCGCGTAGAGCTCGCCGTACTCGGGGAAGTCGGGGAACTCCTCCGACCTGCACAGTGCCAGGGCGCGGTTCGTGTGTACCAGTACGCGCCCTGGCAGGATGCGGCTGTCGCTCTCCTGCTTCATGCCGTTGGCCGTGCTGCGCGCCTTCAGGATGGCGTACTTGCCAGACCGCCCAGAGCCGTGGCGCACGTCGCCGATGACCATCGGATCGATCAGGAGGCTCAGCAGGAACTCCTTCTGGAAGCTGGAGTAGCTCTCGTCCATCTTCAGGTACGCGCGCTGTCCGCTGGGGGTTTTGCGGTACACCCTGACGAGGCTGGATCGGGGGAACGCCTGGCTCCGCACGTCCTCCTCGAAGGGCGGGACGACGAACCCGCGCTCCGACAGGTGGCGCGCCAGGTCGGGCAGGGTCTCGATGTGCGGCAGGAGCGACTCCCGCATAGCCGCGAGCCTGACGCGCGCGTGCGGCCCGTAGATGACGTTGGTCGGGAATTTGCGCGCCCCGTCTGGCGACTCGAACTTGCTCAGCCCAGGCTTCGTGCGCCACCCGATGGGGCACACGCCGCCGCCCGAGGCATAGCCATCCCGCTTGCCCTGCATGCGCGCGGTGGTCGAGATGTCGCGAAACTTCTTGCGCTCGGCGGCGGCGCGTTTAGCGAGGTTCTTGTAATTCTCCTTGTCGGCGTCTTTCACCATGTCCAGGACTTGCCACCTGCCGTCGTCTTTCGTGAGGACGCGGACGCCCTTCCAGCCCGTCCTGGTCGCCATCATCGCGGCCTGTACGTCCGTGTAGTCGCGGTGCAGGCGGCTGATCTCCTGCGCCACCAACGTTCCGCACTCGCCCGCCTCGATGCCTTCGAGGATCGCGCGGTAGTCGCTGCGGTACTTCTCATTGAGCCACGCGCTCTTGCCGTCGTCCTCGCTGAAGACCCTGATGAGGTCGCGCGGGATGCCCGCGTCGAGGAGCACCTGCAACGTGTCCTCCTGGGCCTTGCGGT
>JANXMY010000188.1 GCA_025354405.1 Armatimonadota bacterium | reverse complement strand
ACCCCGGAACCCGGCAGAATGCGCAAAGAATTGACAAGATCATGCCGGTCCATCTCCGGAGTGATTACGAGTGCTGCGACTGCCCCTCCCCCATCGTAGTGGAGCGCTGACAGGCGAGCCTGATATTCCAGAAGCTGCGCTTCGTCTATGGCCTGTTCATCGGTCATGGCTGGTACATCTCCCGCCACTCGCGCACCTGCCTCAAATGGTAGATATCGTGCAGGGGGATTAGCATCGTCAGATCCTGCATCGACAGCACGCCGATCTCCGGGCGGTCTGCGGTTCGGGGCCAGTCCTCCGGGGAAAATGCGCGTACCTGTGCCGTCAGCGTACGGCGACGTTCGGTAAAGAGCGCGAGCTGCTCCCGCCAGTCGGAGCTGACATAGTCGTGCTCGATTGCCTTGGCTCCTTCATCATACCCCGGCAGTGTCGGGTGGTCTTCGCCCTGCATCCGGGTCAGCCGCTCTGAAAAGATCGGGTCCCAGTCCGCCAGATGGGCGAGCACTTCCCGCAAGGTAAACCGGGCAGGATCAGGCCGAAAGTCCGCTTCGGCGTCAGTCAGCCCAGTTAATGCCCCGGCCAACAGTATCGGAGTGGACTCGAGCGCGGCGAAGAGATAGCTCTGGGCGTAGGGGTAAGTAAGAAGCATAGTGTCGAGTTTCCCGGCAAGCATTTGGAAGATGTTGAATACAGTTGACGGATATGCAGCCCGAGTGATTTTTAACCAGCCGCAGCAGGTCGCGTCGAGTAAGACCGAGGGACAAACCGAGTGAGACCGAGGGACAAGCACGAGTGGTTGAAAACCACTCGGCCTGGCTCTCGCGAGGTAAAGCGTCCTCCGGACGTCGGATTCGGACAAAGAAGCGGCGCAGGTAATCGGTCTGCTTTCTTTACACCCGGAGGGTGCCGCACCTAGCGAGTGGTTTTCAACCACTCGCAACGAATCACAGCAGGCCGTCTTTCCGTCAAAAAGTCTTCTTCGGGACGTTCTCCGACGAATGGCCCGGGCCGACTTTCGCGGTCGGGTCGACGTGGGCTTTGGCGTGGTTGACGGCGATCGCGGCTTCGCCGAAGCCGGTGGCGATTAGCTTCAGCTTGCCATCGTAGGTGACGATGTCGCCTGCGCCGTAAACACCGGAGACGTTGGTCTCCATTCGCGAATTGACGGCAACTGAATTGCCGACAATCTCGAAACCCCAGCCCTTGATTGGCCCCAGATCGGTTAGAAAGCCGAGGTTGAAGAGCAGCTCATCGCACTCGTAGTATTTCTCTTCTTTGGTCCGGTTATCGAAGATGGTCACACCTTCGACATGCTCCTCGCCATGGACCTGCTTGACTTCGTGGAAAGTCAAAAACTCGATCGGCAGGGCCATCACTTTCGCGATGGTGTCTTCATGTGCCTTAAATTTGTCCGTGCGATGAATCTGGACAATGCTCTGGGCCGAATCGTGGAGGTTGAGTGTCCAGTCGAATGCACTGTCGCCGCCGCCGACCACCATCAAGCGCTTGCCCTTCAGGATACTTTTGTCATTGACGAAGTAGTGGATGCCGCGGCCTTCCAGCTCCTCCAGACCGGCCTGAGCGATCTTGCGCGGCAGGAATGCCCCAACCCCTGCGGAGATGACCGCGGTTCGGGCGTAGTGCGTATGACCTTTCTGGGTCACCATCGTCACCAGACCATCCTCAGACGTCAGTGTGATGACTTTCTCATCGAGTGCCAGAGCCGGGTCGTACTGCATCATCTGCTCGGAGAGGTTAGCGACCAGATCTTTGGCATAGACTTTAGCGTAGCCAGCCACATCAAAAATGTACTTTTCGGGATAGAGAGCCGCCAGCTGCCCGCCCAGCTCCGGCAGACTGTCGATGACTTTGGTTTTCATGCCCCGCAGACCGGCGTAATAAGCCGCGTACTGCCCTACCGGCCCGCCACCGATGATGGCGATGTCGAAAATCTCGTCGGAATTCACTTCGTTGACCACAGACCTACCCTGCTTCCCAAATGCGCGAACGTTATTTCAGGCCTTAATTATGGACGATTTTGGCACCAATTGTCAAGTGAATTACTGGCAAATGCGTGAGGCAAAACAGTTGCTTTTACCCCGTGGCTATGTTACAATAAGGTTTGTAGTCTTCTGAATTGTCCGCTTTCTGGAAAGGCATCGTTATGAGTTTTATGCTGGAAGAAATATGGCAGCAGCCGAGTGTTGTTCGCCGTATTATTTCCGAGGAGTGGCCGCGTGTTGAAGCGCTGGCCGCCGAGATCAAGCGGCGAAAGATCGCCTTTGTCTTTGTGGCCGCCCGGGGCACATCGAACAACGCTGCCCAGTATGCCAAATATGTGCTGGAGATCCAGCACGGCCTGCCAGTGGCACTCGCGGCCCCCTCCGTGTTCACCCTGTACGAGGCGGTGCCGCATCTGGGGCCGAATGCGCTGGTCCTGGGCATCTCGCAGTCCGGAGCCGCCCCGGATGTAATTGAAGTGGTTCGTCGGGCTCGGGAGACTGGGGCGCTGACGGCCTGCATCACCAATGAGCCGGAATCTGTCCTGGCACAAGCAGCAGAGTTTCCCCTGCTGATCGGGGCGGGGGAGGAAGTCGGGGTCGCCGCGACCAAGACTTACACCGGGTCCCTGGCCCTGCTGGCACTGCTTTCGGCGGCGCTCGACGAAGATCATCCGGAACGCCTCACCCATCTCAGCCGGGCCGCAGACGCGATGGAAAAATCGCTGGGGCTGGACGAGGCAGTGCACCACCTGGTAGAAAAGTACGCCGACATGCAGGACTGCGTCATTCTGGGCCGCGGCTTCAACCAGGCGACCGTCATGGAGCTGGCGCTGAAGCTCACCGAGACCTGCTATGTCTCCGCCAAGAGCTACTCGGCGGCAGATTTCCAGCATGGCCCCATCGCACAGGTCGTGAAAGGCTATCCCTGCCTGCTGTTCGCCCCGGACGGAAAGGCATTTGCCCCCATGGCCCGCTTAGCGGGGAAGCTGCGGGCACAGCACCCCGCGCTGATCTGTTTCGCGCACGATGCCGCCTTCCTCGCGGGCAGCGAAACGGCAGTGCGTATCCCCGCTGCTGTTCCCGAGTGGGTCAGCCCACTGGTCTATATTGTCGCCGGACAGCTCTTCACTTACTGGCTCGCCACGCTGAAAGGCTTCGACCCGGACTGTCCGCGCGGGCTGGAGAAAGTGACAAAGACGCGCTGAGGATAAAGCAGCCCACCCATTCAGGCGCTATCTCTGACCAACCCAGTCCGGCCCGGCAGCTTCCTGCCAGCGCGCACGGATCGCAGCGATTTCGGCTGGCGGCAAAGGACCGGCATCGAGCAGGGCGGCATTGCGTGCCCAGCGGTCCGGGTTCTGCGTGCCAACAATCGCGGTCGCGACGCCGGATTGGGCCAGAGTGAAGCGCAGGGCGACGGACGCCGCGAGTGGCGTCTTCAGAAAGTCGTAGTCCAGTGCCTGGAAACGCTCCCAGTAGGGGTAGGCATATTCATCCTCCGGCATCTGAGTTTTGGTCCAGGCGGCATTCGCGATCGGTCGTTTGGCGATCACGCCCATGCCGCGCTCCAAGGCTTGGGGCAGGGTCAGCGTAATCGGCTCCTGATCGGCGACCGAGAGCGACGTTTGCAGCGTGTCAAAGGCCCCGCACTCCACGGCGTACCGAGCCGCCGGGCCGTCGCCGCTGTAGCCAATAAAGCGGGCCTTGCCGGCATCCCGCGCCTTTTCCAGCAGGGCGATCACATCCCCCTGACGCAGCAGAGATTCGTCGCAGGAATGCAGCTGCAGCAGGTCCACACGGTCGGTCTGGAGACGCTTCAGGCTGCGGTCAATGCTCTTCTCCAGCATCTTCAGGTCCCAGTCCGGCTCATCAAAGCCCGACGCATGACCGCACTTTGTGAACAGGTGAAAATGCTCGCGGCGGTGTGCGACCGCCTGCCCGATCAGCTCCTCGCCTCCCGCATAGCACTCCGCCGTGTCCAGAACGTTCAGCCCGGCATCCAGCGCACTCCCGAGCAGCCTTTCAACGGTGCTAAGGCTGGCAGCCTGAAAACCGATCTCCGCCCCGCCAAATCCCAGTTCGCTCACTTCCAGCCCGGTCCTGCCCAGTAATCTCCGCTGCATATGTGTCACCTCAATAATCGTTTGCCTATTCTACCCAGTTGACAAGGCAAACATCCGTTTGCTATACTACAGGGAAATATTGACAAACCCAAGGAAACCCATGAGAAAGACATCTGACGCCCAGCCCGCACTCTTTGCGCTCGATCCCCCGCCGCTCGAGCCGCCGTCGAAGCGGACCCCAAAACGCGCGGCTAAAGCGGAAACACTGACCACGCTGCGGACAGCTCAGGAGAGGTCGGGGGCAGAGGGTCTCGCCTGGAAGATGAACGGCAAGCACGCCGTCGCCTACCTGCGCTGCCCTGCGCTGGCAAGCGAACTGCTGGCCACGGATAGCCGTCATTTAGCGCAGGCGGCAATGGCAATTTATTACGACCGCAAAGGGAAAGCATTTGCCTGGCAGGTACGCTTCGATACGGAGCGCTGGGAGGAAGTGACGGCCCGCCTCGGCTGATAATCGGCGCTCCGGACATCAAGGGGGGGCAGGAAAGACGAGCGGGATAGCCAGCCCACTGAGTGCACCGGCGAGTGCGATGACGCCAAGCAGCTGCGCGAGCGTAAAGCCAGAGGTTCGAGGGCCGACAGAAGGCAAATAGTTACGCATGAAAACTTCTCTTTCCAGCCCTAAAGGGCAAAAGGGCAATTGATGTTTCAGGCAGCTCAGCCGGGGCCAGACGCTTCTCCGCGACCAGTTTATCCATTTCATTGTACCATGTAGCATAAACTATGCCAACCTGGCGAAAAGCCGGGCATCTCCGGGAGATTTTCGTGTGTGCTATCGAAAGAAGCAAGTTTCTGTCTTCACAGAATTGCGAGATAGGTGTCGATGCTTGGAGTGCAGAGCGCTGTCTTGAATGCCGACAATAAAAAATGTGGAATTCTCGGCAGGGTGCATGGAATAATTTAAGCGTCTCCTCCGAGCAAGAAAGCACGACCACGCATGATATCGAAAACTCCTCCCGCTCTTGCCTCCCTGAATATTGAGCATAAGAGCGCCGGATATATGCTCGCGGTCGGGTTTATTCTCGTTATCCTGCTGGGGCTGCTCAGCTATTTTCAAACTGTCGAGGCAATGCAGGCCGGAGCGCGGCGGGCACAAAGCACCGATGCCCATGTGCACGCCAGCGTTTCTCTGGCGAAAGATGTCGCGCTGTCGTCTCACGATACTGCTTTCTACACGCTGGCGTATGTCTACAATCCTGCGAATTCCGCCGCCCGTGAGCAGAAATGGGAAGCACAGGATACGACTGACAGCGGCTTTGAAGCACTTAAAACCAGCCTTGACTCTCTGCCTAGGAGCGCGGGGCTGAGGCAGAAATTCGCAGAGGCGGCGCAGACAAACACCCAGTCTTGCGGCCCTCTGGAAGCCCGTGCGATTGCGCTGACGGAGCAGGGCAAAGGCCGACAGGCGCGTGCCCTTCTGGAAGAAGAGGGTACCTCGAAACGGTACCGCCTGGAAATCCAGCTGGCCATGCTTGTAGACAGCCTTGAAGCCTATGGCCGGACGGCGGCACACATGGAGCGCAGAGAGGCGGCACAGTCACTGGCGACGGGCTGGACGATACAGGGCTGCCTCCTGACTCTGTCACTGATAATCGCTATCGCCGTCACCCGCCGAATCTCCGCCGGGATGCGCGATGTACAGAAGGTTCAGAAAACTCTGTGCGAAAGCGAGGCACGGTACCGGTTATTGTTTGAGAATAACCCGCATCCGATGTGGGTGTACGACTGCGAGAGCTTTCGCTTTCTGGCGGTAAATCGGGCCGCCGTTCAGCATTACGGCTATAGTGAGAGTGAATTTCAGGCGCTGACAATTCTGGATATTCGCCCCCCTGAAGATCAGGATCGAGTACGGCGGGCCACTTCCGAGCTCTCAAATTCCGCTCTCATCGAGCGGACCATTCTAGTCCCTGCCTGGCGCCACCTAACGCGTGACGGCAGGGCTATCTGGGTGGATATCTCCTCATTTCCCCTGCTCTGGGACGGAATACCCGCGGGAATCGTAATCGCCCAGGATGTGACTGCCCGGCGCGAGGCGGAAGTGGGCCTGAACCGTATGGCGGCAATTGTCCACTCGTCGCAGGAAGCGATCATCGGGTGGTCATCGAATGGTCAGGTCACCAGCTGGAACCCTGGTGCGGAGCGTCTGTACGGATACCGGGAGTCGGAGATGCTCGGACAGCCCATTTCCGACCTCGTTCCTTCTGACCATGAGGAGGAACGTAAGCTCATCCGGCAGCGGCTGGAGGCGGGCCTTTCGATCGAGATCGCGGACACGATGCGCCTTCACAAAGACGGGCACCGGGTGGAAGTCTGGGTCAGCTCCTCCCCCGTTCGCGATGCAGCGGGCGTGATCATCGGTGCCTCCACCATCGCCCGGGATATTTCTCAGCAGAAGAAGTCCGAGGCTCTGATTCGGTGGCAGGCTTACAACGATGCCTTAACCGGTCTTCCCAACCGCATCCGATTCCACGAAGAGTTAAGCGCGGCTATCAACCGGGGCTCTCCACTGGCAGTCTTATTTGTAGACTTGGATCTTTTCAAGCGCGTTAACGACAGCCTGGGACATGCTGCAGGCGACCAGCTGCTGCAGGAGGTCGCCGGACGCTTACAACAGGTTCTCGCACCAGGTGACCTGCTGGCTCGCATGGGAGGCGACGAGTTTACCCTGCTCCTCTCGGGACGGAAGGAAGGAACGGAAGCCGCGGCCAAGGAGACGGCGGAGAGTCTACGAACATGCCTCGCCCACCCTGTCATGATTGAAGGCTACGAGCTGTATGTCACGTCCAGCATCGGTATTAGCCTGTTTCCCGATCATGGGGCCGATGCAGAAACGCTGCTGAAATCGGCGGATCTGGCGATGTACAAAGCGAAAGAGGAAGGCCGAGGCGGCTGGTATGCCTTCACCCCCACCTTGACCGAAGCGGCGAGTGAACGCCTTGTGATGGAAAACGCGCTGCGTCAGGCGATCGAGCGCGAAGAGCTGATCCTGCTCTATCAGCCGCAGATAAGCCTCGCCACGCAGCAGATAATCGGAGCGGAAGCTCTGGTTCGCTGGCGACACCCCACGCTGGGAATGATCCCGCCGTGCCGTTTCATTCCTCTCGCCGAAGAAACAGGTCTGATTCTTCCTCTGGGGGATTGGGTGCTCCGGGAAGCCTGCCGTCAGGCGGCGGCATGGGAACGTGACGGAAATCCTCTTCGAGTCGCAGTGAATCTCTCAGCACATCAGCTCGGCGCCATGAACTTAACGGGGAACGTCACCTCCGCCCTCGAGGCCTCCGGTCTTAGCCCGCATCTTCTCGACCTGGAGCTGACGGAAAGCGCATTGATCATTCAGGGAGAAGCGGCTACGAGCCATCTGCGCACCTTGCGAGGGCGGGGGGTCCGTATTTCCATTGATGATTTCGGCACAGGATATTCCTCCCTGGCCTACCTGCGGCGTCTTCCGCTGGATTTGCTGAAAGTCGACCGCAGCTTTATCGTCGGTCTTGCCGGGCTGGATCAAACCGGAAGCCAGGATCGGGCGGTCGTGCGTGCGGTCATTGCGATGGCACACGCACTGGGCTTGGAAGTGATTGCGGAAGGGGTGGAAACCGAAGCGCAGCAGACTGCGCTACTCGACCTGAACTGCGATGCAGTTCAGGGTTTCCTCTTCAGCCCGCCGGTCACCGCCGAGCAGCTGGAAGCTTTTATGCCCGAGATACGGCAGCACGATAAAATGCACAAAGAGGTACAAGCCGCATAAAACACATCTGTTTTCATCACAATTCTGCCCATTCTTTAACACACGGTTAAAGAATGGGCTTTGGCGTTTCAGCAGTCTGCCAAGGGGGCAGATACTAAAAAGCAAAAGGAGAACAATCTCATGATTGACTTTGACGAACTGAAATCTGATGAAGCGAGCCGTCGCACTTTTCTGGGACGAATGGCCGCTGCCGGTCTGGGAGCAGCCGCCCTCGGACTTTTTACCGCGACTCCTGCCCGGGCAACTGGGCGACAGCTCCTCGACATTGTGACTACTCCAGACAACGAAAATTTCCCCGGTATCCCCGGGCGCACGAAAAACGAGAAGGTGCTTAACTTCGCCCTGACACTGGAAACGCTGGAGGCAGACCTATACCGTCAGGCCCTCAATCTGGCGGCAGGCAAAGACATTACGACCCCGCTGCCCGACGATGTATCAGGCTACACGCTTTCAATCCCCACCGGCGGCTTGCCAAACCCGCATCCACAGATGGGTTTCCAATACCTTCAGCAATTTGCCGCCGTGGAAGCTGCACACCGCGACTTTATTCGTGCCGCGATCCAGAGCATGGGCGGAACACCGGTCGGCCCCCACCCCGGCGGCTACACCGCCCCGTTTGGCACCGATTTGAAGTCGATACTGGAGCTGATTTTGAAGGTCGAAGAGACCGGCGTCCGGGCCTATCTCGGCGCGGCGGGTGCGATCACCGACTTGAAGCTGACCCAGGTAGCGGCCAGTATCTACTCCACCGAGTCACGACACGCTTCGGTTGTTAAGCTGACCCTGATTCAGGATCCCAGCCCAACTCGTCAGCCAGGTGACGAGCAGGTCACCCCGCGTCAGCAGGGGGAATACGATTTCGAGTATTTCCAGACACCGGAACAGATACTCAAGTCCGTTCAGCCGTTTCTCGCCTAAGGGAGTAAAATCACTATGAATACCACTCAAGAAAATACCATCATGCCGGCGGGAACGCAGAGCCGCCGGAAGTTTCTCGCCGGAGCTTCCCGCGCCGCCCTCGGCATCGCCGGGATCGGTGCCGCAACGATGGCCGCAACGCATGGGGCATCGAAAACACTGACCTACGGCGACATTCCGACTCTGGGCCTGCTGAAGCTGCCTGGACTCGACCTCAGCGCCGATGTGAAGGTGCTGAACTATGCCCTCGCACTGGAAGATCTGGAGTCTGAGCTGTACCGGCAGTGCGTTGCACGCCTCACCACCGGCGGGCAGACGCAGCAGGGAGTGGAGATTCCTGGCCTGGGCCTCAACACCTACCTGCCCGATGTCTACCATATCTGCCAGTTCAGCCTGATCGAAGCGGCCCACCGCGATTTTCTGCGCGGGGCACTGAAGCTCGACGGTCTTGTGCCGAATCTGGGAATCAAGCCCAAAATGTACAATTTCGGCGTGGAAACGAAGAGCCGGGAAGAGATTCTCGCCATGCTAATTGATGTCGAAGCGACCGGGACCATGGCCTACCTCGGGGCGATCCCTTACTTCCGCACCAAGATCTTTCTGACGACGGCGGCCGGTATCCTCGGCACGGAAGCGCGGCACACAGCCGCCCTGCAGGCCGTACAGAACCGCCTTCTGGGCGACAAGCTGATCGCCTCGGGAACAGCAGCCCCGCCCGCCCCGCTGGCCTCACAAAATCACGGGATGGATACGCCAATGGAGCCGGACGCAGTCCTCGCCAAAGTCTCTCCGTTCATTGTGAGCTGAAACAAAGCGCAAGCCAATGCGAAGCGCAAGCCAATGCGAAGCGCAAGCCAATGCGAAGCGCAAGCCAATGCGAAGCGCAAGCCAATGCGAAGCGCAAGCCAATGCGAAGCGCAAGCCAATGCGAAGCGCA
>JANXMY010000168.1 GCA_025354405.1 Armatimonadota bacterium | reverse complement strand
AGTCGAAAGCGTAGTCGAAAGCGTAGTCGAAAGCGTAGTCGAAAGCGTAGTCGAAAGCGTAGTCGAAAGCGTAGTCGAAAGCGTAGTCGAAAGCGTAGTCGTCCCCCGGCATTAAAATGCCGGTCTATTGGAGAAAGTCACTCCGTGACTGAAGAAATACGTTCCATCTTGGGCGACAGGCTGCCTACAGCGTGGTGACTCTTCTGGTTTTCCACATAAGCGATGATACGCTGCAGGTCATGTTTAGCGCAAGTGAGCCTCCCGTAACCCGATTGCCAGTAGAGCGGATCGCTTTCCTGAAGATGGTTAATGTAGTGCGAAGATCCTCCTTTGATATTTTTGATGAATATCGAGGGTGCCAGGCTACCAGGCAGAGAGCAGACTAAGTGAACATGGTCCGGTATTCCCCCTATCGCGTGGACATAAGCTTTCATCTCATGGACTTTTTGCCGGATATACGCGTGCAGCAGAATTTCCATACGCGAGACGATCATCGGCTCACGCATTTTGGTCGCCCAGACGAAATGGTGGTAATCTTCCTCGTACACATCTGACATGGCTTTCCTTTGCCCCTTCACATCCTGTTATTTTGGTGTAATTCAGCAGTATTGCTCGTTGAGGTCAATCAACGACGGCAGCAACAACACACGCCCCGGCATTAAGATGCCGTTCTACCGGAGAAAGTGTCTCCGACACTGAAAACCTGACACCAGGGACTTTTTATGTTTGCCTTATCCTCAGTCACGGAGTGACTTTCTCCAGTAGACCGGCATTTTAATGCCGGGGGACGGCTACGCTTTCGACTTCGGCACGACTTTCGACTTCGGCACGACTGCGCTTTTGACTCCGCTACTACACCCTACGGCCTCTGACAATACGCACCTACGGCCTCTGACCACTCATCGTCTGCCCCTGCGACTGACCCGAGGGCCGCGCCAGGACCCACGTATCTTTCGAGCCGCCGCCCTGGGAGGAGTTGACGACATAGGAGCCTTTGCGCAGGGCCACCCGCGTCAAACCACCGGGAATGATCGTGATGTCCTCGCCCATCAGGATATACGGGCGCAGGTCGATGTGGCGGCCCTCAAAGCCGTCCACGTCGGCAACAAACGCCGGGGCGCGGGAGATCTGCACGAGGGGCTGGGCGACGAAGTTGCGCGGGTCGGCCTTGATCTGCTCGGCAAAGCTGTCCTGCTCGGCTTTCGTGGACTGCGGCCCCATCAGCATGCCGTACCCGCCCGCTTCGTTCGCACTTTTGACTACCAGCTTGTCTAAATTCTTCAGGATATGGTCCCGCTGGGCGGCATCGCTGGAGAGGAACGTGGGGACGTTCGGCAGCAGGGCGTCTTCATCCAGGTAATACTTGATCATGGCGGGGACGTACGCATAGATGACTTTGTCATCAGCGATCCCGGTGCCGACAGCGTTCGCCAGCGCGACATTGCCCGCCCGGTAGGCGTTGATCAGACCTGGAATGCCCAGGGTGGAATCGGGCCGGAAGGTCAGGGGGTCCAGAAAGTCGTCGTCGATGCGCCGGTAAATGACATCTACTCGCTGCGGGCCGCGCGTCGTCTTCATCCAGACCAGATTGTTCTCGACATAGAGGTCCCGGCCCTGGACCAGATCGATCCCCATCTGCTGGGCGAGGAACGCATGCTCGAAGTACGCCGAATTAAACTCGCCGGGGGTCAGCAGCACCACCGTGGGGTCATCGTTCTGCCGGGGCGAGACGTAGCGCAGGTTGGTCAGCAGCTGGGAGCAGTAATGGTCCACCGCCAGCACCCGGTTCTCTCGGAAGAGGCTGGGGAAGATGCGGGTCATCAGCATGCGGTTTTGCAGCAGGTACGAGACGCCCGACGGGGAACGCAGGTTGTCCTCAAGGACGTAATAGTCGCCCTTGTCGTCGCGCACGAGGTCTGTGCCGCAGATATGGACGTAGACGTCTTTCGGGACTTTCGCCCCCAGAAACTCGCGGCGAAAGTGCCGGGCATTGACTACCAGCTCGCGCGGAACCACGCCGTCGTTCAAAATCTTCTGATCGTGGTAGATATCTTTGAGAAAAAGGTTTAAAGCTCGCAGGCGCTGGACTAATCCGCGCTCAATCTTCTCCCATTCCCGGTGCGTGATGATGCGCGGCACGAGGTCCACCGGCATGGTCTTTTCGAGGCCCTGATCATCGCCGTAGACGGTAAAAGTCACGCCCTGATTGAGCATACTCATTTCCGCCATCAGGGCCCGCTGGCGGAAGTCGCGGGCACTGAGCGACTCGAGAGTCGCATGCAGGCTGCGGTAATGCGCGCGAGGGACACCCGCCGATTCAAACATCTCGTCGTAAAAACCGTCCAGGGTATAGGTGCTGAAGAGGGACATAAAAGGCGGCGCACTCCTTGTGTGTAACATTAGGATGAAACATGAGGCCGCGCGCCTTTGCGGGGAGAGAGTATTATACCGGGCGGCGCGTGTGGTGTCAAGCGAGAAGTTGACTTGTTTGGTCAAACCGGCAATCACGTTATTGCTATAAATATCATGACGACGTGAAAACAACGAGAAAAAATAAAATTATGCTCGACACCCGCCAAATCTATCCTCTCAGCGACTTCGTGCGAAACCCGAAACTGCACGTCGTCCGCCTGCTGCTGGATACGGAGACCTATGAGGAGCTTGTCGCACACCTCAACTTCGTGGAACCCGTTGCCGCCGTTCGCGCCATTGTCCGAAAAGCCGAAAGTGCCGGACCGCGCGAGGAAGTCTCGGAGGCCGAAACGGAGCGCAGCAATGCCGTGATGCAATAGCTTGCCGAGGAGACGGAACGGCTTGGGCTGTAGAAGTAAATATCGCCATAGGTCTCATTGCGATCTAAGTCTCTCTAAACCCCTTAAAATGGCTTTGCTTCATAAACATTCCTGTGTCTCTGTCCGGCAGTGTGGCCGGTAGAAATAGCCAGGCTTGAGATGCCGGTCCACCCGTAGGGGCGGGGCTTACCCCCGCCCTCTTGCATGGCTTTGCTTTCTTTCATGGCTTTACCCGGATTGAAATCCGGGTCTATAAAAGTGCGAGTGTCCGCAGGGCGGACAACGAGAATACGCCGGACAAAGAAGAGGCTGGCGCTGGGTAATCCTCTGGGCTTTAAAGAGAGCCGAGTATTTATGCAGCAAAACCAATCCTTTGTCTACGCAGTAGACAATCGCTCTATCAAAGACCCGGATTTCCAATCCGGGTAAAGCCATACAAGAGTAAAGCCATGAACGAGGGTGGGGCTTGCCCCCGCCCCTGCTAGGGACCAGCATTTCAAGGCCGGGTACCAAACTCTTCACCCGCTCAGGTAAAGGCCTGCACTTCTAAAGCCTTCTGATACCGCTCGCCATGAAGAAACTGAACTGCTTCCAGCCTCCACCCAAAAAACATTCTCCAAAAAACTTGACAATTCTCTTGGCCTGTGTTAAAGTAGGTACGCATCAAGTTTTTTGAACTGTAAGCCAAGCACAGCAAATCAGAGTTTTCTGCCATGACAACCATCCACCACCATCTGCCTGGAGGCGTTTTCCATGAAATTTTCGATTAAGGGATTGACCGGAGCGGCGACACTGCTTGCCGCCGCGCTCGGACTCAACCTGCTGGGACCCCACCGGGCGTATTCCGCACCGGGGACCCTCACACAGCCAGGCGAAAGCGACCTCGGCGTGACGATTCTTAGCCCGGACCCGCGCGTTCCGCTGGAGGGCCTCAAACCGGTCGAAATCTCGGCATTTTACCAGGGCAGCCCCGGAAACCAGATCGTGGCAGTCGAGCTCTATCTGGACGGCATCAAAGCGGCCTCGAAATCTCTGGACGTGCCGGAAACGCGCGGAGTCGTGTCGTTTCTGGTCGATGCCGGACAGCTTTCGGCGGGGACGCACAAGATTGTCGTGCGGGCTACGTCCGCCGATCAGGAAGTCAAATCCGCCCGGAGTGCATTCGTCTTCGGTTTGGGCAGCGGTGGCAACCAGCCGCTGATCAACGAGCAGTCGAGTGGAGCTCCGGCACTTGGCCTGCCGACCCGCCCGGCGATCAGCTCCGGCGAGGCTCCCAGCCTGCGGATGATCAACCCGTCGGAAGACGGCAAAGTGCGCGGCGTGGTGACGCTTCATCTCGAAGCGACCGACGCCAGCGGCAAGTCTCCCTACGTTTCCCTGTTTATCGACAAAACGTTTAAAACGCTTCGCAATTACGCGCCGTATGAGTTTGAATGGGATACGACGGCATACCCCAATGGCTACCATACGATCGAGGCATACGGCTACAACGATTCGCCGAATGTCGGCCATTCCAAGACTATCCGCCTGTATGTCAACAACGAGGGCGGGAACACGTCCATCCGTCATGACCTGCTGGACGGAGCCGCTAAGCCGGCTGCTAGGCCGGCTGCAGTCAAAGCCATCAAGTCAGTGGCGGCGGCGACGCCCCGAAAAGTGCTGGGACGGCCAGTCCCGCAGCGCCGGCCCGTGCTGACAGCGACGGTTCAGACGGCGCCCCGCGCCGAGGCTTCCACCCGCGCGATTCTGCGTCAGATGGCAAAAGCCGAAGCCACCGC
Source organism: Armatimonadota bacterium (assembly GCA_025354405.1). Taxonomy (GTDB): domain Bacteria; phylum Armatimonadota; class Armatimonadia; order Armatimonadales; family Capsulimonadaceae; genus JANXMY01. Next base: position 7,376 of record JANXMY010000168.1, on the reverse strand, counting down.
CCTGCATTTTGGACCGCTGAACTTTGCGTCCCCGAATGCTGCGGTGCAGCTTTCCAGCCCGTTTGTTGCGGAGACACCCGCGAAAAAGCTTCTCCAGGCCCCGAAGCAGAACTTCAAGCCGATGCCAGTCGCGGCGATCACGGTAGACCCGAGCACTGCGACCCTGGCCGCGGTGCCGGTGAAGCGTCTGACCGCCAAGCGGATGCGTATCACGCAGATGGCGACCCTGCGGCTGCCGAGCAGTGCGCTGGCCTCACCGTTCCTGGTGACCCCGCATGTCGCGCCGGCCGCAGCGATGCCGCGAATCCAGATCGGCTCGTACTTTGCCGAAGTTCACCTGGCCCGAGCGGCAATCAAGCCGGTCCTGAAGATGCATCCGCTCCGGGTTCATTTCCCGTCCAGCATGGGAAGCCTGCTGCGGAGTGTCGGACAGACATCCGTCCTGTTCAACCATACGACGGTGAAGCTGGACCGACCGCTGTCTGTGCAGAACAGTATCCTGTTCGGCCCGCTGCGTCAGATCTTCGAGTCGGGCGGCGGGACGCTGACCTGGCAGGCGCGGACCGGCACCGTACATGCGAAGAATGCGACTAAAGACATCCTGATCACGATCGGTAAGTCTCAGGCGCAGATCAACTCTAGAACGGTGGATATGGACGGAAAGCCTTACCTGCTGACCGGGCGGACGATGGTTCCACTGTCGTTCGTCACGGCCGCGATGGATGCCGATGTCCAGTACGACGCCGCAACCGGCCACCTGATGATCACCAGCCGCAAATAAGAACTCAGTTCTAGGATAAAGAAAAACCCCGCGCCACTTGGTACGGGGTTTTTTCTTGTCAGAGGAGTTCCTCTGACTATCCTATTGCAGTCTGGTATAATAGGGGTATGAAAGCGTCAGTTAGTGCGAAGCGCTGCCCGGAATGTTCGAAGGTCACTGGCCTTCAGGCGACGGAATGTTTGAGCTGCGGCCATCAATTCCGAACACGCTTTGCGGAGCCGTCCAACCGTACGGAAGCCTTCGATGCCATGATGCTGCCGCGCGCGCCGGCAGCCGTGGTGCCGATTCGGCTGAACCCTTACCCAGTGCAGCGCCCCGGGAAATTCAGCACACCTTTCGCCTTTACCGTGGCGTTCGCCGCCAGCTTTTGCCTGGCCGTCGTCGTCGGGCTCGCCATCTGGCTGATTCTCAGCTTGAATCGTGGCCCTTCGGCTGCGCTTCCACCAACTAACCCGGCGACCTTCGCCGGAGTTGCTCCCGCGGGCCGCGCCGTGGACCTCTACGAACGCATCGGGGTCTCCATGTCACTCTACGATCTCGATCAGGCAGCGGGCGGCATGGGTCGTATCATCCACTCCAATAACCCCCATGCCCTGCTCTTATCGTACGATTTCCCGGATCAAAGTGTTCGTGTATCCCTGTATCGCAGCGACATCACAAGTGACGACTACCGAGTCGATGCCGTCGCTCTCTACCACGGCACGACGCTTATGCAGCGGCATTCAGACACTTAGGGGCACGTTTAGTGCGACCCTGGCACCACGATTCCCAGATGCACCAGATAGATCAGACCGATCCCCAGCACGATTCGGTAGATAATAAAGGGCATGGTCGAGTGCTTCTCATCACTTAAATATCCCAGAAGCCAGCGCACCACGATAAACGCGAAGATGCCCGCCACCACGGCCGCGAACAGGTACGGCCCAGCCACAGCACTGAGATCCGGCGACACGGCTTTCACTGCAGCGACTCCGGCGGCATGTGTCGTTTCGCCGAAGTACTGCGGCAGCAGAGTTTTCAGCAGCTTGTAGACCCCGGCCAGAGTGATGGCGGGAATACTCAGCAGAAACGAAAACCGGGCGGCCTCTTCCCGCTCCAGCCCCAGAAACAGCCCGGCGGTGATCGTAATCCCCGAGCGGGATGCCCCCGGTACCAGCGCCAATGCCTGGGCCAGACCGATCCCCATCGCCTCGCCGAATGTCAGACTTTCCAGCTTTCGAGTCCGTTTGCTGACGATCTCCGCAACCAGCAGGATCAAGGCCAGCACAATCAGAGCTCCGGCGATAAAATAGAGATTTCGATACTCCCCATCGACTTTCTTTTCGAGTGCCAGACCGGCGATTACCAGGGGAATCGTTGCCAGCAGGGCATACCATCCGAGGCGGGCATCCGTATCACCTTTAGGGAAGAGCTGCCCCTGCTTGAGGCTGCGCACAACTCCGGCGACATATCGCGCCAGATCTCTGCGGAAGTAGGCGATAATCCCAACAATCGGCCCAAGCTGGACGATCGCGGAAAAAGCAGCCCCGGTGTCATTGGGCCAGTTATGATTGAAATGGTTGAGCAGCGCGGGCAAAATCCGCATGTGCGCCGTGCTGGAGACGGGCAGAAACTCGGTGATGCCCTGCACCAGCCCCAGAATCAAAGCCTGTAAGTAGCTCAGGTGCGGCGTAAAGTTATCCAAAAATCGGTCTCCTGTCGAGTGTTAGGTGAGAGTCTCTGAGCGGGGGATTTCCAGGGCATCGGCGATGCGGCGGGCGGCGTGGCCGTCGCCATAAGGCGAAACTGCGCGGGCCATGGCGGCATAGGCCTCCGGATCGGAGAGCAGGCACGACGCTTCTGCGACGATCAGCGCCATATCGGTGCCTACCAGCTTCGCCGTTCCAGCCGCGATTCCTTCGGGCCGCTCGGTGGTCTCCCGGGCGACCAGTACCGGCTTGCCGAGGCTCGGTGCTTCTTCCTGAACCCCGCCTGAGTCGGTAAGAATCAGCGTGGATTTCTGCTCCAGCTTTACAAACGGCACATATTCCTGCGGCTCGATCAGCCGGATGCGTGGATGATTTGCCAGGGATGGGGTCAAAGCCTCGCGTACCAGCGGATTCAGATGCCAGGGCACGACCGCGACCACGTCCGGGAAAGCGTCGACGATCTGCCGGACGGCGGCCCCGATCCGTCCCATCGGCTCGCCCCAGTTCTCGCGCCGGTGGGTCGTCACCAGCAGCATCCGGCGTGGGTCATCCAAAATCTCACTTAAAAGCGGGTCAGTGGGGACATAGGCTTTGGCGGCGACTTCGAGCAGAGCATCGATCACCGTGTTGCCGGAGAGGACGATGGCCTCTTCCCCCACCCCATCAGCAATCAGATTGGCCGCCGATTCCAGGGTCGGCGGGAAGTGCAGCGTCGCCAGCCGCGTGGTCAGCAGCCGGTTCATCTCCTCGGGGAACGGGTCACGCGGGTTTCCAGTCCGCAGGCCCGCTTCGATATGTCCGAACTTGGCCCCGTGGTAGAACGCCGCCAGAGCTGCCACGAAAGTCGTGGTCGTGTCTCCCTGCGCCAGTACCCAGTCAGGCTTCTCGGCATCAAGTATGGGATCGAGGCCGCTCAGGGAGCGTGTCGTCACCTGCGCCAGAGTCTGGCCCTGGGTCATGATATTCAGGTCGAAATCCGGCACGATTTCAAACGCCGACAGCACCTGATCCAGCATCTGCCGATGCTGCCCGGTGACCGCAACTTTCACATCAAAGTGCGCCGGACGACGCAGCAGTTCCAATACGACCGGAGCCATTTTGATGGCATCGGGCCGTGTTCCAAAGACGCAGAGTACTTTTTGCATAGGCTAAGAATCGTTATTGTACCAGCTTTTACCGTCCGCTGACACGGAACAGAACCAGGGCGATGGCGCAGAAGGTGGCGGTGATGCCATAGATTGCCCAGACCGTGCGCTTCTGCGAACCTTTGTAGCGCTTCATCAGCAGGTGATGGATGTGCGACGTTTTGTCCGGCAGGTAGGCCGGAGTGCGGGCGATTGCCCGCTGAGTCACGACGCGGATACCGTCGAAAATCGGGACGCCGAGTACCAGCACCGGCAGAGCAACGGAGACGGTGGCGGCGATCTTGAACGTGCCGATGATCGAGATTGCGGCGAGCGTGAAGCCTAGAAACTGTGCGCCGACGGTTCCCATGATGATGCTGGCTGGGTGCTTGTTGTAGCGCAGGAAACCGAGGCAGACACCGACCAGGGCGGCGGCGATGATCGTCACTTCATACTGCGGGCTGCGGGCGGCGGCGGACATCAGGGCCAGGGTCGCGGCGCAGATGGCGCAGACGCCGGCGGCGAGGCCGTCGAGACCATCGATAAAATCCACGGTCTTGGCGACGCCGAAGACCCAGAGCAGGGTCGCAAAAACGGAGAACCACAGGGGGAATGCAAGCCAGTGCGACGGATCAGCCCCCGCAGGGTGCGGCAGGGTAGATGCGGCGGCAAAGGGATTTGTGATGCCGTCGATGCGCACGTCGAACGCGACAAGAATCAAGCCCGCACCGATCAGAGCAAGCGACTGCCAGAGGGCGGAGACTTCCCATTTGTCGTCGATCACGCCGAAGACCGCGACCACCGTGGCGGCTGTCAGGACGCCGACAAAGCGGTGCAGCTGCAGGTGAGTCCAGGGATGATCGGCGTGGAACAGCGTATGGTAGACGTAAATACTGCCCAGCGTCAGGACAAATGCCCCGAACATCGCCAGCCCGCCCCAGCGCGGGAGGGGCTTTTTGTGGATATCCCGCTCGCGCGGCACGGCGACGGCACCAAAGCGCATGGCCAGCCTGCTGACAAGCGGAGTCAGAAGATAGGAGAGGGCAACTGCCAGCAGAAACGCAAGCCAGGGTAATCGCCACTGGGGCATAATCTTACTTCTTCTTCTGCCTCAGCGGCAGAGGCATCAACGGTCGGGCGGGTCGCCAATCGGCTGCGGTCACATAAGAAAGGCGCGGCGTCAATGCTCGCATCGGTCCGCCGGCAGCCGCACGGATGGACCGCGGAGCCGTCCAAACAAGGCGGAAGGCACTGCCGGGGCGCGGGTTCGCCCGCTTGTCGTAGGGCGTGGTGTCCCGGCCCGGGGCGTAATACCGAGCCGCATAAACGATGTCCCCACCCGCAAAGCAGACGGGGCCAAGGCAGAGCAGCAGCAGTGACAGGGTTTTCATAACGGTTCAGCGAGTGCCACGAGCTAAGGCAGAAGGCATGAGCTAGAGAAGAAGCCACGGGTCAGAACAGAGCCTCGGATTTCCAATCCGTGGCTCCTAATTCGTGGCCTGCGCTTGACCATGCCTTTTCCCAATCCGCGGCATGTGAATCCGCGGCATGTGCTACCCAGGAAACCGATCGCACAGGGACTTCACATCGCGGCGAACGGTTTCGTAGGTCGCCGCGTCGCCAATATGGGTGAGGGTGCGTGCGATGCAGTCCGCGATCTCGTCCATTTCGCCTTCGAGCAGGCCGCGGCTGGTGGTCGCGGGGGTACCGAGGCGCAGGCCACCGGTGACCCAGGGCTTCTCGGTATCGTAAGGGATAGCGTTCTTGTTGGTGGTCAGGTTGACTTTGTCCAGCTCGACCTGGGCCGTTCGGCCCGTCAGCTTCTGCGGGCGCAGGTCCACCAGCATGAGGTGGTTGTCGGTGCCGCCGGAGAAGAGCGTGAAGTCGCGGCGCATCAGGCCTTCGGCCAGGGCGCGGGCGTTCCGCTTGATCTGCTGCTGGTAGGCTTTGAAGCCGGGCGACAGGGCCTCGCCGAAGGCCACGGCCTTCGCCGCAATGACATGCATCAGCGGGCCGCCCTGCGTTCCGGGGAAGACCGCCGAGTCAACTGCCTTCGCGTACTCTTCGTCGCACATAATCAACCCGCCGCGCGGCCCGCGCAGGGTCTTGTGCGTGGTCGTCGTGATAATGTGCGCCGAGCCGACGGGGGTGGGATGCTCACCGGTCGCGACCAGCCCGGCGATATGCGCGATGTCCGCCAGAAGCATGGCTCCCACTTCATCGGCGATCGCCCGCAGGCGCTTGAAGTCGATCTCGCGGGGGTACGCCGATGCGCCCGACGTGATCATCTTGGGCTTCACTTCGCGGGCGATCCGGGCGCATTCGTCGTAATCGATCCGGCCCGTCTCCCGATCGACGCCGTAAAACTGGGCATTGTAGAACTTACCCGAGAAATTGACCGGCGATCCATGGGTCAGATGCCCGCCCTGGTCCAGCCGCATGCCGAGAATGGTATCGCCGGGCTGCAGGAACGCCGTAAAGACCGCGATATTGGCCGACGCCCCGCTGTGCGGCTGGACATTGGCATGGTCCACTCCGAAGAGCTGCTTGGCCCGGTCGATCGCCAGCTGCTCGATAATATCGACGTTCTCGCAGCCGCCGTAGTACCGCTTCCCGGGATACCCTTCGGCATATTTATTGGTCAGCACCGATCCCTGCGCTTCGCGAACCGCGCGAGAGGCGACATTCTCCGAGGCGATCAGCTCCAACTTATCGTTCTGCCGGCCTTCCTCTTTCAGGATCGCCGCATAAACTTCCGGATCGGTCTCAGAGAGGGGCGCCTCGCGGCGCAGCAGGAATTCGTTGTCCCCGCCGTCACTCGCGATGGGGGCGTAAGTCAGTTCTTTTTCGAGCAGTGCCATAAGTGAGTCCTTGTTCTAAATCGGGAGCGCTGAGTTCGTTTTGACAAATTCGCGATGCGCTTTTTGCGCCGCCGCATCCGCTGAGGGTACTGCCGCTATTCTGCCCTTATGATACTCTATTTGGGGGGGGTGATGCAAGGGAACGGGGCAAAACGACGACGACTGTAGGTAAACTATCGGCATGAGCACGCTCAGACTAAACCTGGGAATAGTTGCGGGAATACTTTTGCTGGTGCCGCTAAGTGCGGGGGTGGCCGGACAGGCCCCCCGCCCTAATTCTGGGGGGTCGGAAGTGGATGGGATGAGAGGTCAAGACAGGAGGGCGCGGCAAGCAGCGCCCCTACAGGTTCAATCGTCCCCACCATCCGTCACCCTGAGCTTCGATGACAGCTTTGATATGCCGGGGTACGCGCTCCGCACCCTGATCACCGCCCTGAAAGCCAACCCGAACGCCCGCACGTTTCGCGCTTCCTGGTCGCTGCTGGTCTTCAACAACCAAACGCAGACGACCATCCTTTACGACCGCCGAACGCACCGCCTTCGTTTCTACAGCCTCGGCGACGGCGATGTCCTCGGTACCCGGCACGACCACTTCCCTTTACCCCTGTGCCGGAGTCGGTGTTCGGCAGGGTCGCCTGGGCGCACCGCAACTACAACTTCGAAGACGGCTGGGCCTGGCTGGGCGACCTGCCTAAGTACGGTTGCCGGAAGGTGGTGCTGGAGTCGTGGCGGAGGGGGCCGGTGTAGCCTTGCTGGACTGCCCACAAGAGACTCACAAGCTTCAACCCGCTCACAATTGATGTAGAAACAATAATAGGTTTCATTGTGTCCAAGCCTTAAGGGTGGTTTTGATCCTTGAAGTAATTCTCCCAAACAGGAAATTCAGATGACGGACTATCAAAAGTCACTGTCTGGCTGCCAG
>JANXMY010000088.1 GCA_025354405.1 Armatimonadota bacterium | reverse complement strand
TTCCTTTCGATATCTGTCAGGGACGTTTTACGTGAGTGTTTGCTTTCAGCACCTTTGGGAGCGCTGAAACCATGACGATCGTTTTGTGGCGATTAAGTGGCCCGAGAATACTCTCGTCTCTATGCCGTCCTTTCTGCTGCATTGAGCTTTCCCCTTGGTTCTCATTGCACTGAGCTGCGATTATCGCAATTCCTCCGAGTGTACACACAATCGATAAACTCGATTAAGTTAATAAAACTATTATAATACACTTAAACGATTTTGTCAACATCTATTTTTGACCTGATAGAGGCAGCCGAACAGGCTTACTCCCACAGATCAAGTGCGGCCTGGAGTTTCGCCGGTGACGGTGAAGAAAGACAAAAAACGGCCCGGCCTGTGGAGGCCGGGCCGTTGATGCTGGCAGATTTGCTGCAAACAAGGAGACGGATATCAATCTTCCTGCTTCATACCATGGCTGGGGCTGAGCTCAGATTAACGTTGGTGCTATCGTCCTTGTCGTCTCCAGCTATCCCTTGACGAACCAGGAGGGGGGCAGGGAGAATATAAACTTGAGCGGGCAGGCTTCCAGCCTCAAGGCCATCGAGCAGCGTTTCGCAGGCAACAACGCCAAGATTCTCAAAATCCGGGGCGGTCGTTACAAATGCGGGCTTAAATCGATGAGACGCCAGGCTGTTATCAAAGCCCACGACGCAGATATCCTCGGGAATGCACATTCCTCGGTCAGACAGTCTCTCAATCAGATCCATCGCCATGATGTCGTTGCAAGCGATGATTGCATCGGGAGGTTCGGGCATTGACAGCAATTCATCCAAGATCGGTCCGAGATGGGCACAAATCTGAGAGGGGTTTACGCGCCGCACCAACTCCAAGTTGACCGGGAGCCCGTGTTCTCGCAATGCCCCAAGATAACCCTGGTAGCGTGCTTCAAGACCGGGATGATGCGCTTCTTCCGTGTAGAGGACGAATCCGATTCGACGCCGGCCTTCTCTGAGAAGCCAGTGCGTAATCTGCGCTCCCGCACGCTTGTTGTCGAAGATGATCTGTGTGTGTCCCTGTGCGCGGATGCAGGTATCGAGCAAAACCACCGGAACGCCCAGATCCTCAGTGCGCAGATAATCGTGTTCCTGCTGCTGCCCCCGGCGAAGAGTCGGATACAGAATAAGGCCGCGTACGCCGGCGGCGACCATCTCCAAGGCCGCGGCTCGTTCGCGTGCCACACTGTCTCCCGAACCCGCCATCAAAACCCGAAAATCACGCCGGTGCGCGACCTGGTCGATGCCGGAGAAGACCTGCTGTGCCAGCTCAGCTCCGTAGAGGGGGGCGATGTAGCCGATGGCCGCTCGCGCAGGAAAGGGAAGCACGTCGGCATCGAGCGCCGGGGTCAGTGCAAACATGCCCCGGCCCGGCTCTTTGACCAGCACTCCCTCCGCCGCCAGCGCCGCCAGTGCTTTGCTGATCGTCGGACGACTTACCTGATACTGTTTCTGGAGCTCATCCAGTGTCGGTGCGCGTACCAGCCCACGACTAGCCTGCGCTGATCGGAGATCCCCCCGCAGACGCTCCTTAACACGCAGATATAACGGCTCAAACTTCATCGGACGAGGTATTCCTTCTAACACTACCACATTTGGTAAAACTGTTTAGCTTGTCAGAGTTATTGTAGTACAAACGCCAGATTTTGTCAATAACCATTGTGTCAGAGCGATTTGCATCCGGATCAGAGCAAAACGCTTTTTAGAACGAGTTTTGCCAAATTCGACAGGGCAAACAGCAGCCTTAAATTCGTTGATCAGGTTTACCGTCGGCGTGGGCGAAATCAGCGGTGAGCAGTCAGATGCCATCAAATTTCAGGGGACACTTGGAGGGCGCAGCAAGCAGCGCCCCTCCAGTGTGCCGTTTATGAAACAAAGCCGCGTGGGAGTAAACTCCCACGCTGTCGCTACCGGCCACCACGTTTCCTGCTGTTAACGGGTGCACAGATAACACAAAAATCGACCCAGCGGCTATTTCTAGCTGCCGGGTCGATTTAATTGTGTGCTAAGACAAAGGGCGAACGATGGGACTTGAACCCACGACCTCCAGTGCCACAAACTGGCGTTCTAACCAACTGAACTACGCTCGCCACGTGATTGAATAGATTATACCTTTGCCTCTCACGAAATATCAAGGGCTGGCGGCGTAAATGTGGCCGAGATCTGTCAGAGATCCATCTTTATTGAAAAGGGCACTTGTTCCTAGTGCATATTCGTCCACACCCGCCGAATACCAGGAGTAGCGCTGGACGTAGTCGAGCTTGTTCATGGCGGGCAGCACCTTCTTCATAAATTCGGCAATTTGCTGGGGCGTGTAACGGTTGGGATGATCTGGCCCCGCGCTCCAATCTCCGGGACAAAACTCCGTGATCCACAGGGGGCGATGGTACAGCTCATGCACATGCGCCAGGTGGCCCAGAAATTCCGACGGATTAGCACCGCCGTACCAGTGGATCGTCACGAAGTCCACCCGATACTTTCTCTGCTCTATCCCAGACATGAATTTCTGCATCCATTCCCCATCGGCGTGTTCGGCGGCGGGACTGCCGACAGGGACTTTGAGCTGGTTCAAATACTGCCAGCCGTCCAGCGCACTCTCAACACTCAAATTGGCCTGACCTTTGCCGTCTGGTTCGTTGAAACCTAAAAAGTGGGCAACGCCGGGCTGCGACTGCATCTTTGCCAGCCATTTGACCTCTCCGCCGTCTTTGTTGCCGTAATAGCCCCACGCCATCGGGACAAACTCAATATTTTTCGGGATTCCGACCGGTTTGTCGCCGCCCCAGCTGTAGAACCAGTGAACGTTCAAAGCTTTCACATACGGCAGCCACTTGCCGTCTTTATTCGCCACGATATCGAACCCTTTTTTCCGCTCTTTTGCGGTTGGCACCGCCTGCGACGGTGCGGAAAGGCAGGCGGCGGCAAGAAGACCAGCGGCTAGGGCTAGGGCTTGCCTATGAGTGGAAGTTTTCACGGTTCTCCCTTTGCTGCGCGGCGAATATTTAGTACACAACGAATTTTGCTCCGTCCAGATGCCGCCGGTCCACTTGACCCGCCAGAGAGCGTGGTACCGTGATCGTGTTCGGGCTGCCATCGCTGACATATAACGAGGCCGGCACGGTGAACCAGTGTTCGATCTCACCCGGTGCGGACACGATGCGCGGAATACGAGAAAGATCAAAGCGACTATCGGCGGGAGCAAAAGCCGGACCGCCACTTGCGAGCAGTATGCAGCGGTGCCGGTAGCGTGTCCCGCCCTGCATGCCGCGGAGGAGATCGTGCCAGTGCGCAGGATCGCGCGGAGCGATACCGTAGGGCAGTGCCATTGTCTGCATTACGAGGCCGGGAACCTGGCGGCGAAAGTAGCGAGTGCTGTAGGCCATTTCCCAGCGCAGGGTGCGCGGGGGCAGGTCCGCCAGGCTGCGGTGAGAGGTGGTGTGGTTTGCGAGTTCGTACCCGCTGCGAGCGAGAAAGCGCAGCTTCGATGTCTCTTGGCCGTCCTGATCGAAAGGAACGCCATTGTACGACGATTCCGGCAGGACATAGAATGTCGCCCGGCGTGGCCAGTCCGGGTGGGTTCGGTGAAATGCTTCAAGAATACCGACCGCGCAGTTGGGGTCGATCTTGCCGCCGGGAAGGGTCCGGTACTGGCTGGGGCGGGCATCGTCGAAGGTCAGTACGACCGGGGTTTTCCCTTTCGGGACAAAGAAGCGGGGGCTCAGAAGATCGCGCATATTCACGGGGTACCACCCGGCGTCATACATGCCTTGAAGCTGGCGGCGCAGGGTGGCCGGAGCAATATTCAGGCCATGAATATCGAAGAGAGGGCCACCGGCAAACTCTGCTTCGCCACCAACAGAGTGATACATCAGAATGGGAATTCGGCCCAGTTCATTTGCAGGGCGCTCTGACTGTGCCCGGGTGCAGGCGAGGCTGAAGGCTGCCGCGAGGACAGCAAGCAGCGCAGCCAGACTTCTCGGCAGTAGGGTTTTGAGAGGCATAGTGATCAGGAAGAGGCAGCGGCCAGCACTCGGCGCGGCGCGGCTGCCGGGACTGATAAATGCGAGGCAGAGACGGGCAGAGGCGCAGCAAACTCCTGAGATTGATACCCCAGAGAGGAATGCCGCACGATCAGCCGAGCCGGAAAGACTTCCGAGATACAAGGGGCCTGCCGATCGGCAAGACGCCGCAAAATCAAGTTCCCAGCGGTCTTGCCGATACCGTCGAAGTCCTGCGCCATCGTGGTCAGGCCCAAATCTTCAAGCCCCGGCGGGACGACGTCGTCAAAGCCGACCAAAGCGACATCCTCCGGAACGCGCAGGCCAAGACTGCGAAGTTCAGCGACCACAGGAGGTGCCCAGTAATCCGCCAGCAGGAAAAGAGCAGTGGGGACATGAAGACCGGAAAAGACGCGCGTGACCTGCTCCCGATCGAGCCGCTGTCCCCCATCGCGAACGAGGATCAAATCGCGTGGATGGAACTCCAGACCGGCATCCTGAAGTGCCTGCCGATAGCCGCCCAGGCGATCTGCGGCAGCCTCTGTCGTCTCCATGCGTGTCAGGTGTGCAATGCGGGTGTGCCCCTGAGAGATCAAGTGCCGGGTCGCTTCATAGGCGCCCTGAAAGTGATCGGTTCCGACAAAATCCAGCGTGAGGCCGGGAACGCGCCGGTCAATGGCGACGACGGGAATTTCGTCGCAGACCTGGCGAATCAGATCGACATTGGCGTGGCCGCCTTCGTGCCACACGACAACACCCGCAAACCCGTTCTCCAGCGCATAGCGCAGCCCGTCGGCCTCTTTTTCAGCGGCTTTCTGGTACGTATCGGCGTAGGTATCGAGCATCAGCGGATGATACCCTTGATGGGCAAGCGTTTCGTTAATGCCATAAAAGGTGTCGGTAAAAAGGCTGCCGGCGAAGCGGCGGCCAAGCAGGACGCCGACTAAATGCGACTCCGTCACGGCTCCAAGGCGGCGAGTAGAGGGTTTACGGATCGAGGGAAGGACGCGGTTCCGGGCGACGTAGCCCAGGTGTGCCGCTGACGCGAGTACGTTTTGCCGGGTGCCATCCGACACAAAAATACCATTCTGCCGGTCATTAAGAACAGTAGAGACGACTGACTGCGAGACTTTAGCCCGCTCGGCGACATCTTTGAGAGTAACCGGCTTGACGGAAGGCATGACGCATGAGACT
>JANXMY010000074.1 GCA_025354405.1 Armatimonadota bacterium | reverse complement strand
CACGTTGTCATAGCCGTACTTGATGTCGGCGTAGGAACCGGCTTCTTCAATCAGTTTGCCCGCGTCACCACAGGTGCAACAGGGCGGCGTATATTTAGTTTGGATCGATTTGTAAAGGCATCATTTCATAAATAATTTTTGCGGTTTCTGAAGGTGATAAGTCGTTAGGACTGTTGGCGAGGATACATTTAAAAAAAGAGTCTGGGCTGTAGCTATAGTTTGATGTTGGCCTACGAGTTCGCACCCATCGCTGTTCATTATCTATAATCATTGTTTTTTGTTTTCTTGATAGCGCAATTGCTAAAGAGATCGCTATGATATATTTTAGAGGCCACTCGCCACGTACCGTAATAGTGGCTATATCGTCGTGAGAACTGCCAGGCAAATGCCAATCTTTTATGTTGTCGACTGTTAACTCTACAATATCTTCTTCTCCATCTATATGGATCAGATAAAAATGATTTTCTTCCAGGACAGAGTTTTTCAGAAAGGGGTGAGTTATTCCCTCCCTGAGTTCTTCCACAACTAAAGGCATCGCTTTTTCTGTTTTTAACAACAAATGCAATATATGTTCAGCAGATTTAATCATTTCACTCAGGGCTATTTCTTCCGTAATTGGGACTTCAATATCTAAAGACATATTATGGACTCCCTACAAAGCGTACCCAGCCATCTTTTGTAAGTACGTTGATAGTTTTGACGACTCCCTGGCTAGGTATTTGACTTAGCGGATTACCACTACCGCGTAGAGGACTATAGTTGATCACATCGTTTGCAGATAACTGTTTTGCAGATATAAACACTTCGACGTTGGTATATCCCGCTTTTAATGCTTTTGCCTCAGCTTGACTTGCGTACCTCGCTACAGCTTGAGGGCTTCCACCAGTAAAGACTTTTAACTGGGCTGGCAGGTTCTTTCCTGCATCTAGCCAGCCGTCGATACCTGCAAAATTGCCCGTTGGTGGCCCCACAAAGTCTCCACCTCTGAAATCAACAATCTCTTGTGCAAATCCAACTTCTGTACTGTCTAGCTTGTTTCTAAGCACAGTGCCAGTTCCCTGTGACTCTAGCAGAAGCGGAGCACCTTCTTCAACAGCTTCGGTCGCGGCTGAACTTAGGTATCGTTGCCAAAGACCTCGGATTACTTGACCGCCTACAACAGTTGCAATGCCCAGTACAGCCTGAGCAACACCTATTTTCAATGCTGTTTCAGTTCCGAAAACAGCACCGTTTTGCACTGTATCGTAGATACTTAAGTCAACACTGTTTTTGATGTTAGCGAAAGAGCTTGCAATCGACGAGCTAATTGATAGGCCAACTAAAGTTTCATTGCCACTTGGATCGGTATTGTTTACAGCATCGTTGTTCGCGTAAAGATACCGATGCAAGCTGATCGGGTCTTCGTCATTCCATCCAAACGGGTCCTGTGATAAGAACCGCCCGTTGCTTTGGTCGTAGTATCTGGCCCGCAGGAAGTATGTCCCCGCAGGCTGGTCAAACTGCTGGGCGTTGAACAGGAACGAGTTGACCGTACTGCCCGTGTGCGAAGCCAGCTCCCCGAACGCCGAGTAGCCCCAAGTGTCCGTGACCGTGCCGCCAGTGTTTACAAGCTGCCGGGTGCTTCCCAATCCATCGTAAATGTAGTAGTAGACCCCGCTGCCCCGGTCCATCCGCACCAGGTCGTCGCCGCAGTCATACCGGGCCGATGCCTTGGTGCTTGTGCTAGGATTTCAACATAGGAGCTTCTGCCGCCTCGCCAAAGGCGGCAGCAGCTGGATTGTCAAGGAACGAGGCTGCTCAAAAGAAAAAGTGAGGCATATACCGTTGAGACCAAATACGATTTTTTGGTACAGACTGAATTACCTTGTAACGGTATTAGTCATGTGTTATTCTAAGCAAAGGGCGGACTATAACAAACCCAGAGATTATGTTAGCCAAAGCAAAGGGCAAAGCATCAATAGCCGATTGCTCATTCCAAAAGGCTTTGATCAACAAGAAAATCGATACGCCAAGTGAAAAGCTAATCGCGTTAGAGCAAAGATAGGCTCTGAGTCGACTCCTGCACCAAAATCTTGCAACTACCCGCATTATGCCTAAATGAAATCCTGAGAACAAAAATCCAAAAGCTACAGCAAATAATATCCCTTCGAGAAGAAGCGTCAACGTTGCGAGATAATCTGATATATCAAAAGCAACAAGTGACTGTGGTATGCATATCAAAATATAAAAAGCACATAGCAACCATGTTCCTGCCCAACACACTGTGTATGCACAAAGCACATCCCATGTACTTTCTACGGACGTCCACTTTCGCATATTTAATAGCTCCAGAGAAACCGCTTGTTATTAACCAAGAATCAAAATTCATCTAATAATGGTAACCAACGGACCGTAAGCTGAGGGCGCCCATCCCAAGGTAAGAAATTCCCAAAGGAAATCTCACTGTCAGGAGCCGAGGCACCATATGGCCATCCACCAAAACCTGCGTCTGCCCATCCTTCCGCTGCGGTCAAATCTTTACCACCATACAGTGGATTGAGTTTCCATGCTGCTATAAAAGCCTCCATTTTTATTTGCGAAATGCCAGTTAATCGGCACATAGTTCCAAAAGCGATATAATTTACCGAGTATGGGTGGTACGCTTGATTATCAACGATTACCATTCTATGGTCCGGTGATTCATTCATGTTGACGCCTGAAATACTGTCTATCCATGCATCTCCATTGCCTATAGCATTTAAACCCTCTATGTCCCAAGCCTTAAGAGCAGTGCCCCCTTTCAAACTAGTTAGGCTATTACGCAATTTGTTTTGCATACTAGGGTCGCCAGAAAAACTGTCCCATTTGTCTTCGATCCTATTGACAGTAGCAGTTAGCTGATCTGATATATCTGGCCATGTATACCTATCAGAACTTAAACTGGCGTTTAACGAAGTGCCATAACGAAAAGCACTTACCTCTACACTTGATATGATTGTTGCAACAGTGATAGCAGCTAAGAAGTCACAGATTCCCTCAAATTGCCCCGTGGGATCGGTTCGATTTATTGGGTCATTACTCGTGTAAAGATAGCGATGAAGTGAAATTGGCTTTGTGCTGATACCGTTAAACGGGTCTTGGCTGAGGAACCGCCCGTTCGTCTGGTCGTAGTACCTGGCCCGCAGGAAGTAGGTTCCGGTGGGCTGGTCAAACTGCTGCGCGTTGAACAGGAACGAGTTGACCGTACTGCCCGTGTGCGAAGCCAGCTCCCCGAACGCGGAGTAGCCCCAAGTATCTGTCACCAATCCTGCGATGGAAACTAACTGCCGGGTGCTTCCAAGCCCATCGTAAATGTAGTAGTAGACCCCGCTGCCCCGGTCCATCCGCGCCAGGTCGTCGTCGTAGACGTACTGGGCAGCGAGGGTGCCGTTGCCAATGGTCATTCGTCGAGCTAGTCACGCTACGCATACGGCCCGACGCGGGCCTTTTCGTAGATCATGTTCAGCAGTTTGACCGCGGGCCGGGCGCTGCGGGCGGAGACCAGGGGCGGACGGCCTTCGTGGATCGCCAACACGAAGTCACGGATG
>JANXMY010000229.1 GCA_025354405.1 Armatimonadota bacterium | reverse complement strand
ATGACGACAAAAGTTCTCGTGACGGGTGCCGCCGGTTTTATTGGTTCCCATGTGGCGGATCACTGCCTGGCGCAGGGAATGGAGGTTGTCGCGTCCGATGACCTTTCAGGCGGCTTCTTAGCGAATGTTCCCCAGGGCTGTCAGTGGGTACAGGGCGATCTGAAAAACAAAGATTTTGTGGACTCGCTCTGGAAGCATGGTCCGTATGACTATGTGTATCATCTGGGAGCCTATGCTGCGGAAGGCCTGTCACACTTTATTCGGCGCTACAATTACGAGACGAACCTGATCGCCTCTATGAACCTGATCAATGCATCCATCAACAACCCTGTCGGATGCTTCATTTTCGCTTCATCGATTGCAGTTTATGGCCGCAATCAAGTGCCGATGCGCGAAGACCTGACGCCGCAGCCCGAAGACCCGTATGGCATTTCCAAATATGCGGTCGAGCTGGATTTGAAGGCAGCCCATGAAATGTTCGGGTTGGACTATATTATTTTTCGCCCGCACAATGTCTACGGCGAGCGGCAGAATATCGCCGATAAATATCGGAACGTCATCGGAATATTCATGAATCAGCTGATGCAGGATCAGCCGATGAGTGTTTTTGGGGATGGGATGCAGACACGTGCATTTTCGTATATTGATGACGTCGCTCCCCTCATCGCACGCAGCCCGATGGTGACTGCCGCACGCAATGAGGTCTTCAATGTCGGGGCGGATACGCCGTACACGATTGTAGAACTGGCGACTGAAATCGCTACCGCTTTCGGAAGCCCGCTTGCAATTAAGCATTTGGATGCACGCAACGAAGTCGTGCATGCCTTCTCCGACCACTCTAAAATCACTTCGGTTTTCGCCCCGCCGCCGCCAGTGAATTTACAGACTGGCATCACTCGCATGACGGAATGGGTACGGGCGCAGGGACCGGCACAACCAGTCAACTTCGACAACATCGAAGTGATGCGGAACTTGCCGGCGAGCTGGCGCCCCTAATTCGCCCAAATTGAGGCTGACTGGCCTTTCTGACCAGTCAGCCATCCAGCGAGAGAACCAGACGAGACTTCCCTAGTGGTACGCCGGAAATACTCGGACGCTGACCACGCTCCCATTCGCCAGGAATGTTTGCAGGCGGCCTGTGGTCTCTGTATCGCGCCAGAAGACTCTCGGATCGCTGCTCGCCCCAACAACCAGGGAAGAGGCCCGACCGGCACCGGGAAGGGAAATTGGCAAATTCCGGATGATCTTTCTTCCACTCATTGTCCAGATCTGCCCCTGGCCCGCTGCTCCGCTCCACAGCAGATATTTTCGGTTATCCGGCCCGACCGCGATCCCAGTGGCTGTCTGCCCAGCCGGAGCAGCCCAGGTCATCGAGGAAACCAGCTGACCGGTGGCGGAAATCTCCCACAGAACTGCAGTCGGGCTCGCGCCCTGCCAGAGGACCCGGGTAATCCCATCCGGGCCGACGGCAGCTCCCACGACGGCTATTTTCGGCGGAGCCATCAGGCAAAAGAACGCCCCGGTCCTGAGGGATCAGGGGGGTGTATTGCCCGCATATCTTACTCAGATCAGCGATTAACTCAGGGAGGAAAGATTATGACTGAAGGATTGGTCACGCGCCTGTATCGGCTTTTCGGGGTGATTTCACTTCTGCTCGCCCTATTCTCCACTCCTGCCACGGCCCGTCCCACGGCTCGCGGTGTGGCGGTGACGATCATTAGCGTCACGGAGCACGCGGTTCAAGTCCTGGGCGAGGACGGACGGGCGGAGACGCTGGGCATCGGCCCCGCGTCGGCATTTCTGCGGCGCGGGCTGCTGGTGCGGGCTCTCGAGTTCCAGCCGGGGGAGACCGCCACGCTGCGTCCGCATATCGGGCCGGGCGGGGCGATCCAGGTGGGCCTGCTCTGCGACCCCGACTCGGCCATGGTTCTCGAAAAATACCGGGGCAGGCCGCTCTCTGGAACTCTCCTGAGCCTCTCCCGGTTGGTCTGGGTGATCCAGCCGGGAGACAGTGCGGATGGGGCTCCGATATCACTGCTGGTCTCGGCGCGGGCGGTTTTTTCCGCCGGGGGGACGGCAGCGGCGGCCTCTGCATTCGAGCCGGGCGCGGCGGTGACCGTCTCCACACGCGGCCTGCCGTCGGGCCTGCTGTCTCTTGTCTCCGCGAACGGCGGGGGATCGCCCGGCTCCCCTCCCCCCGTCCCTCGAAACGGATTTGTCTCTGGCCTGGTGACGGAGATCCAAACTTCGGCACTCACACTGATCGATAATTCGGGCGTCACGCACACCGTCGCAGTCAGCGGGGCGACCCGGGTGAAAGTGCGCCGTCAGGCCGCGTCACTCGCCGACATCACCATCGGAATGCACGTCTCTGCCTGGCTGGGCAGCAAAACGGACGGCGCGGGCAGCCCCATCGCGACGACCGTATCAGCCTCTGATGCGGTCGTCAAGAATGGAAAGAAGAGCCGGTGATACTTGACGCCGCAGCCTTGATCTCGTCTAACGGCGTGGGATGTGCTCCTGCCTTGTCATCCATGACGTTATCTCTCTCCTAGACAGCGATTTTTAGTAAACAAAGTCAGTCTGCAGGCAAAAAACGCGGGAATGAAGAAGTGCGGGATTTTAATCCCACGTGCTTTCATCCCACGCGCTTCTCCGGCTTTGGCTCAATAAATACTGCCGCGCCTCTGTTATCATTGTACGCCTTTAGCCCGGCCGAGTGCTTGCAGGAGTTTCGGGCAAATATACGGAATCTTCGGTAAATGCCTGAAACCTATTATTCGCGTCCCCCGAACCTGCTGGCGGGCTTTCATGCCGAGCTGCCGGATCCCGCAGTTCCCGAGCTGCTCCAGACCGGGGAGCAGTGGGCCTCGCGGCTCCGAGGGAGGCATCGAGATGCTGCGCTGCGTGATCGTGGACATCACCGCGCAGAGACAGACCGCACAAGAATTGGAAGAGGCTTACGCGCGGGAGCACAAGGTCGCGGACACCTTGCAGCGGTCTCTTCTGTTTACGCCGCCTGAGTATTCTTTTCCAGGAGTGTCGGTCAAAACTATCTATGAATCCGCTTCGGACGAAGCCCTCGCCGGTGGAGACTTCTGGGATACTTTCGCGTGTGATCATGGGAATGTGGCTTTTGTTTTAGGTGATGTGATGGGACAGGGCCTGCCTGCGGCGGTCTTTACCGCCGAGCTTAAGTACACGCTGCGCGGATTTATTCGAGAACACGTGACTCCCGGGCGCATTTTGAGGCAGATGAACGCGTATTTACACGAAAGCCACCGGCTCTTTGCAGAGGGCTTGAATGAGCAGGGAGGCGATTCGCCGATTTGCATGACTCTGGCGATCATCAACACGGTAACCGGGCAGGGCACGATTGCCAGTGCCGGCATGGAGCCGCCGCTGCTGGTTCGGAATGACGGCCGGATGGAACAGATCAGAGTCCACGGAATGTTGCTGGGCGTTCAGCCCGGCACGGAATATATGGAAACGCCGTTTCAGCTTGCTCCGAGAGACTGGCTAATCATGACAACCGACGGCATTACCGAGGCGAGGCGAGGCAAACAATTTTTGGGGCAGGAGGGCCTCATGGGCCTGATCCGGGACGGCCGTTCTCAGGGCATGTTTGAGAGCACCTCGATTGAGCAGATAGGGCAAACTATTCTGGATGGGGCAAAAGCCTTTTCAGGCGGAAGGCTCAGAGATGATGCGTGCGTTCTGCTCGCACGGCGGCAGTAGGGGCGCTGCTTGCTGCGCCCTCTTGTACGTCCTCAACCCGGATTTCCAATCCGGGTGATGGCGCGATCGATTGCAAACCAGAGGGCGCAGCAAACCAGAGGGCGCAGCAAACCAGAGGGCGCAGCAAACCAGAGGGCGCAGCAAACCAGAGGGCGCAGCAAGCAGCGCCCCTACGGGTAGCAGGAGTCGCCCCCACCTTTCCAGAACCTAGCCCCATGCGGACAATCACCGGAGACATCGTGACGCCCGACGGCGTTCTTTCAAATGGCTTGCTGACACTCACCGACGACGGCCAGATCGGCGACATCGGCCCCGCGCGCCCTCCCACTAAGCGCAGCGGAGATATCGATGCCACCGGGCTGCTGGTGCTGCCCGGCTTCATCGACCTGCACGTTCACGGCGGGGGCGGAGCGGACTTCATGCACGGCACGCCCGACGCCGTCCGTCAGGTAGTACGCACCCACGCCCGCTTCGGCACGACGGGGCTGCTGGCAACGACCCTGACCGCATCACGCGAGGGGACGGACCGGGCCATCGCCGCCGCCCGTGACGTGCAGCTTGCCGGACCGGGCGAGGGTGAGGCACGGATTTTCGGCATCCATCTGGAAGGGCCTTACCTCTGCCCGGCGCGGCGCGGGGCACAGCCGGCGGAATGGGTGCGCGAACCGGACGTGGAGGAGCTAGCCCACTGGATCGCCCTCTCAAAGGCGACGATTCGGCAAATCACTTTGGCCCCAGAACGCAAAGGGGCGGAGGAGGTCATCCGGTACGCACGGGCCAATGGTATCACCGCCTCTTTAGGACACACGGATGCGAGCGCCGCCGAAGCAGAGCAGGCCATTAGCTGGGGCGCGACCCAGGCCACCCATGTCTTCAATGCCATGCGCGGCCTGCACCACCGTGAGCCGGGGACGGTCGGGGCGGCTCTGGCCCACCCGGAGATCCTCTGTGAGGTGATCGCCGACGGCATCCATCTGGACCCGCTGATCGTGCGCCTGACCATCGCTGCGAAGGGCATCGCGGGAGTGGTACTCATCACCGACGCCATCGAAGGCACCGCCATGCCGGAAGGGGAATATTCCCTCGGTGGGCAGACCGTGATCGTGAGGGGCGGCACGGCGGCCTTTGCCGACGGCACCCTGGCCGGCAGTGTTTTGACTATGAATCAGGCATTTGCAAACATCCGCCGCTTCGCCGGGGTGTCCGTACCGGACGCGGCAGAACTCTCGTCGGCCAATGCGGCCCGTCAGCTGGGACTGAGCGGGAAGTTTGGGGAGTTAACGGCTGGGGCCGCCGCAGACATCGTAATTCTAGACCCAAAAAGCGGCGAGGTGTATTGGACGCTGGTCGGTGGGTGCGTGGCCTATCGGCGCTAGGGGCGAAAAGAGGTCTCCAAAAATGCAGGGGCGCCGCTTGCTGCGCCCTTCTTTAGCTTTTCCAATAAAACATCTGCCCAAAATACCCCGGCCCGCCAAATTACCCCGCCCTTCTTCACCGGCCTGGGATAAGAGGGTGCGGCAAGCAGCACCCCTACATTTCAATCCCCAAGCCCGGTCGAATACTCACATCGCCGGGAACAAATATCCTACTATCACCTGCCTTTTGGCGCGGCCGACTTCCACTCGGGAACCCTTGGCGGCATCGGGCTGTTTCCTCCAACAGATATGAAACGCGAATCGCAGGAGCAGAATAAACGTATGGCTAACGCGAACAGAGTCGCTCTGATCACAGGCGCAAACAAGGGAATCGGGCTGGAAATCGCCCGTCAGCTCGGCCAGCAGGGTATCACCGTGGTGATCGGCTCCCGGGATACCGGGCGCGGCGAGGCGGCGGCGGCGGGTCTGAAGGCGATGGGGATTGATGCCTACGCCGTCCAGCTGGATGTGCTCAGCACAGCCGACATCACTGCCCTTCCCGGATATCTTGGGACGAAGTTTGGGCGTCTGGACATTCTGGTTAACAATGCTGGAGTGATCGAGGAGCATGGCGGCGCCACACCCGAGGCCCTTCGCAAGACCCTGGAAGCGAATGTCGTCGCACCCTACGCCATCACGCAGGCCCTGCTGCCCCTGCTGACAGCCGCCCCGGCGGGCAGGATCGTCAACCAGTCCAGCGCGCTCGGCTCCCTGGATCTCAATGCCTCCGGCGACTTGTCACTGGAGTGGATGCTGCCCGCGTACAATTCCAGCAAGGCCGCACTGAATATGCTGACCGTCATTCAAGCCGCACAGCTGAAAGACACACCGATCAAAGCCAATGCCGCTCATCCCGGGTCGGTGAAGACCGATCTCAACCCGCAGGGGAGCCTGAATGTAAGAGAGGGTGCGGAGACGGCCGTGACACTTGCAACTTTACTTGAAGATGGTCCCACCGGCGGATTTTTCCACCGGGGCGAAACTTTGGCCTGGTAAACCCAGGCCTAGCAACAGGAGAAAAGTATGAAAGCGATTGAAGTAGCTCACTTCGGTGGGCCTGAGACACTGCAGCTTGTTGATAAGCCGACGCCGGAACCAGGCAAAGGCCAAATTCTGATCGAAGTCAAAGCGGCGGGGATCAACTTCGCCGATCTTATGGCACGCCAGGGGCACTACCCGCCCGTGCCGAGTGCGCCCTTCGTGCCGGGCTTTGAGGCGGCGGGAGTCGTCGCGAAAGTCGGGGAAGGCGTCACCCATTGGAAGACGGGCGACCGTGTCGTATCGATGGTATCGAACGGCTACGCGGAATATGCGCTGGCAGATGCTGCCACCGCTGCTCCCGTCCCGGACACACTTGGCTTCCCGGAAGCGACCGCCCTGCTAATTCAGGGAATTACGGCGTATACACTGATGACAGTCGCGGTCCCAGAGATTCAGGGCAAGAGCGTTCTGATCAGTGCCGCTGCGGGCGGGGTCGGCTCGCTGGCAGTTCAGATCGCAAAGCTTTTGGGAGCGGGCATGGTGATCGGCCTGGCTTCCACGGATGAGAAGCGGGCGAAGGTTCGTGAGCTGGGCGCCGATGCCGCCATCGATTACACCCAGAAAGACTGGGCCGAGCGCGTGAAAGAAGCGACTGGCGGCAAAGGAGTCGACATCTACCTGGACGCCAGCGGAGACACCGAGAACGGCGCCTTGAAGCCCCTGGCTAAAGGCGGCCACTGGGTCGTATTCGGTGCACAGCAGACTTCCACGCGCGGGCTGCCCGAATCGGAGTTGATGGGCATGGTCTTTAACGGCCAGACACTTCGCGGCTACACGCTGTACGAGGCAAGCCCCGAGGTAACGGCCGCCGCCCTGAAGCAGCTGATCGCCTGGACCGGTGAGGGCAAGCTGACGATTATTGCGAACGATAAATTTCCACTGGCCGACGCCGGCCAGGCCCAGCAGGCCATTATTGGGCGAAAAACCACGGGGAAGGTTGTTTTAGAACCATAATCCCGAACGAAGTTACTGCATAAATCCCACCCGGCCCTGAAGGGCCGGGTCTGAAATACCGGGGCGCACTGAAATGCCGGGGCGCACTGCCGGGAATGTGCGCTGCTACTTAGAAAGAAACTTTCATGTCCACATTGTTTGACCCATTCACTCTTGGTCCCTTGACATTGCCAAACCGATTGGTGATGGCTCCGCTGACACGCAGCCGGGCCGACGAGGGGGATGTCCCCTCCGATATTGCCGTCACCTACTATACCCAGCGGGCGACCGCCGGGCTGATTATCTCCGAGGCCACGCAGATCTCAGCGCAGGGTAAAGGCTATCCGAAGACCCCAGGTATCTTCACCGAAGCACAAGTCGCCGGATGGCGCAAAGTCACCGACTCCGTGCATGCGGCAGGCGGACGAATCTTCCTGCAGCTCTGGCATGTCGGGCGTATCTCTCACCCTTCGACTCAGGTTGGGGGCATTCTGCCCGTCGGTCCGTCGGCGATCAAGCCTGCGGGGAAGATCTATACCAGCAGCGGCACGGAACAGGAATTTGTGACGCCGCGTGCCCTGGACCTGTCCGAAATCCCCGGCATCGTGCAGCAGTATGTGGACGGCGCGAAGAACGCCAAAACAGCGGGCTTCGATGGTGTCGAAGTACACAGCGCGAATGGCTACCTTCTGGACCAGTTCCTCCGCGACGGTACCAATCAGCGCACCGATGCATACGGCGGCTCAGTCGAAAACCGTGCCCGCCTGCTGCTCGAAGTGACCGAGGCCGTTATTGAGGTCTGGGGCAAGGACAGCGTCGGCGTTCGACTCTCCCCCTACAGCAACTTCGACGATATGCACGACAGCGATCCCGTGACGACCTTTACCTACGTCGCTCAGAAGCTGCGCGACCTCGGAATCGTCTACCTGCACGTTATCGAGCCGGTCAACAGCGATCACCCCATGGCGATGCCGGAGAGCGAGACGAACCCGATCGCACCGATCCTGCACAAAGCCTTCGGCGGGACGTTCATGCTAAATGGCGGCTACAACAAGCAAACAGGCAACGCAGCGCTCAAATCGGGCGAAGCAGACTTGATCTGCTACGGAGTTCCGTTCATCGCAAACCCCGACCTGGTGGAGCGCTACCGAACCGACGCCGCCCTGAACACGCCGGATCCATCGTCATTCTACAGCGGTTCCGTCGGGGGATACACCGACTATCCCACTCTCGCGGAAGCAGCGAGACAGTCCCAATGAATCGGCGCTCTTTCCTCTCGACCGCCGCACTCGGTGCGGCGGCTCTCGCCCTTCCTGCCCGCGCCTCGTGGGCGGCGATACCCGATTTCGACCATGATCCTATTCAGGCTTTGCCGCTGCGGGGAGCAAGCCTGCATGTCCTCTCCGGCATGGGCGGAAATATCACTGTCCTAAGCACCCCTGACGGCCTGCTTCAAATCGACAGCGGCGTTCCCGCACGCGGCGCCTCGGTGGTCCAGGCAGATGCGCGGCTCTCGAAGGCACCGATCACGCTTCTGGTCAATACCCACTGGCACGCCGACCATGTCGGAGGCAACAGCGCAGCGGCAGCCCGGGGCGCGACAATCGTCGCCCAGGACAAAACCTATGACCGTATGGCCACGCCACAGACGATAGACTTTCTGAAGGCCAGCGTCCCTGCCTACCCCAAGTCTGCCCGTCCCGCACTCACGTTCCCGGACCGCCTGACCCTCCGCCACGGCGGCGAAACGCTGAAGTTGCTCCATGTCGCCCCGGCCCACACGGATACGGATGCTTTCGTTCATTTTACGCAAAACAACGTCATTGCAGCCGGAGACCTGTTTTTCAACGGTTTCTATCCGTTCATCGATTACTCCAGCGGGGGCTGGATCGGCGGTATGGTCGCGGGCATCGATCAGATGCTGGCCTTGACCGATGCACAGACGCGCATCGTTCCCGGACATGGCCCTATCGGCACTCGCGAGGATCTGCGCCGCAGCCGCGAGATGCTCCAAACGGTTCAGTCTCGGATCGAGCTGCTTGTCGCGGCCGGCAAAACCGAGGCAGAAGCCGTCGCCGCCAAACCGACCAAAGACCTGGATGGGGTGTGGGGCGGATTTCTCTTCGATGGTGATACATTCACGACCTTGGTTTACCGGGGCTTGAAAGCGCATGGAGCGAGTGAGGACAGAAAATCGTTATGAGAGCTGTGATTGTAGACCCCAAGCAGGTTGGAAAACTGATTCTCGGCAATGCCACCCCACCCCGGCCCGCCTACGGGGAGGCACTGGTACGTGTGCTGGCGTTCTCGCTGAATCGAGGGGAGGTACGCATGACTCGCGCCTCCCGCCCGAACTGGCGCCCGGGCTGGGACCTGGCGGGGATCGTCGAAAAGGCGGCCGAGGATGGCACCGGCCCACCAGTCGGAGCGCGTGTCGTCGGCATGCTGCGTGCCGGATCCTGGGCCGAGATGGCGGCAGTTCCGACCGATGCACTGGCTGAGATCCCGGAAAATGTCACGTTTGCCCAGGCGGCAACTTTGCCGGTCGCCGGATTAACCGCTTACCACGCTCTCCATAAAGGCGGCCTGCTGCTGGGCAAGAACGTCCTGGTGATGGGAGCCAGCGGCGGGGTTGGCGAATATGCTCTGCAGCTCGGCCGACTGTCCAGTGCGGTTATCACGGCCCACGTCCGTCGTCCGGAGCAGGAAGAGGCAGCGCGACAGTCTGGGGCCGACAACGTGGTTATCGGTGAGACGCCGACCGAAGCAAAGCCCTTTGGTCCGTTTACCCTGATGATCGATTCGGTGGGCGGGGCAGTGCTGGGGGCTGCCCTGGGGATGGTCGAGGAAGGCACGATCGTCATTTCCCTGGGGACTTCGGCGGGCAGCAGCGTTACCTTTGATGCCCAGAAGTTTTATGGCGTCGGCATGGCCTCACTTTATGGCCTGATTCTGTTTGATGAGCTGAAGAAAGTGGAATCGGCCGCCGTCGGCCTGGCGCGATTGGCAAAGCTGGTGGGTTCGGGTAAACTGGTACCGCGTATCAGTCTGGAAGCGGACTGGTCCGAAGTCGACTCAGTCGCGCAGCAGCTTCTCGACCGGGCTTATCCCGGCAAGGCTGTTTTGACCGTGGCATAAAGTTTGAGTGGGGGTAAGGCCCTTTAGAAAAGAAAATTGATGAGCAAAGTGTGGTTTATAACCGGAGCATCTTCCGGATTTGGCCGGTCCATGGTCGTGAAGGCACTGGAAGCCGGGGAGCAGGTAGTCGCAACCGCCCGCAAGCCGGAGCAGATGGCGGATCTCCTCGCACAGTATCCCGATACTCTTCGAACGCTGGCCCTGGATGTCACGGATCCCGCCCAGGTCAAAAGTGTCGTCGCGGAGGCAGCTGCGCAGTTCGGGCGGCTGGACGTCGTGGTGAACAATGCGGGATACGGCCTGATGGGGGCATTGGAAGAGTGTGACGAGGCGCAGCTGAGGCGCAGCCTGGAGACGAATTTCGTCGGCCCGCTGCTGGTGATGCAGGCCGTGATGCCGTTCCTGCGGGCGCAGAGGTCCGGGCATATCATCAATATGTCGGCCATTGCGGCTCTGACAAACCACGCCGGTTTCGCCGTTTACGGCGGGGCGAAAGCCGCGCTGGATGCGGCCTCGGATGCCCTGCGGCTCGAAGCCGGACCCCTGGGGGTGAAAGTCACCGGCATTTCGCCCGGTCCATTCCGTACAGACTTCGTTGGCCGCTCCATGGAACAGGCCACCACTCACCTCGAAGAGTACGACAAGACGAGCGGCAAATTCGCCTCGTATCTCCACAAGATCGATGGCATACAGCCCGGCAACCCCGCCGCGGCCGCGGCCGCAATCGTGCAGATGGTGCAGGATGGCAAAGCCCCAACACAGCTCTACCTCGGTAAGTATGCGAATGAAGCCGCGCGCAAAAAAATCGCTCTGATGCTGCGCGAGCTGGACGAATGGGAAGCCGTTTCTCTGGCGACAGATTTTGCAAAATAGAGGCGCGAAGCAAGATAGAGGCGCAAAACAAAAAAGTATGACCCGGCATGAAAATGCCGGGTCTTTTCACTTCTTTTTCAGCGTTACGCTCTGCGGCCCGGTCGTCGGAGTCATCTGCACTCTTCCCTTTGCATCAAAATCCAAAGGGTCGACACTGAGCCAGGGGGTTGTGTCGCTGCGCTCGTGCTTGTAGGCCATCCACCAACGACCATCGGGGCCGACAAACTCAGATTGGTGGCCGCAGGGGAATGCCCACGTTCGCCAGTCCAGAGCCTAGGGTTGCGCAGACGCTTAGATGTGGCGATGCGGCCTGCTGCGAGGCGAGTGGCGAAGAAGAATATCCGACGTCCGGAGGACGCTTTACCTAGCGAGTAGTTTGGAACCACTCGTACTGGCTCGTACTGACTCGCTGCGCCGCACTCATCTCACGCCCCACTCGCAGCCCTCATCTCACGCCCCGGCCCGATCACGCCCACTGCGCCCATTGTCCTGGCCTGACGAGCTGCGCTCGCCGTTGACCGGTTTGCCGCCACCGGTCGTGATCACGTCGCCGATGGCTACGGAGCGGCGGACGTCGGTGAGGCGGACTTTGACTGATTGGCCCTGGAAACGGGCACCATTTGCCAGCTCGACCTGGAAGGCCCGCTGCGGCAGCAGATGCGCAGTCGCCCACGGAGCACGGTCGCCCTGCGGATCGTCGCGGCCGACCTGGCACTCGACGATCTGGCCCCGGCGCGGAGGCGTGAGCGCCTGCTCGAACTTTTGCAGGCCGCCCTGGTCGATATCGAACTTCTCAATATGG
>JANXMY010000219.1 GCA_025354405.1 Armatimonadota bacterium | reverse complement strand
AGGGAGGCGGCATGTTCCCAGCGGTCTGTCTCTGCCGCCATTTCTATCAGGTCCACGAGGCAAAGGGCGACTCCAGAGTTATGGGCCATGTCTCGGTAGAGGCGGAGGGCTTCGAAGAAGAGACATTCCGCTTCGGCGGGCCGACTTTGTCTTCGTGCGATCATGCCCAGGGAACAGAGATTTCCCGCCTCCGACATTCGGTCACCGACATTGCGGCAGAGGGTACGCGCATCATTGAGCAGCAAGGCCGCTCCGGCAAAGTCGCCCCGTGCCTTCTGGACATCGCCCAGGCTGCGCAGGCAGTAGGCCCGCTGCCAGAGATCGCCCAGCGAATCCGCCAGGTCCAGGCTCTGCCGCAGAAGGATTTCCGCCTGATCATTATCTCCAAAATCGTGGGCGATGTTCCCCAGATTATGCAGGCTGTAGGATTCCCAGCGCCGGTCCCCGCACTTGCGAAAGAGTGCCAGGGCTTCCACGTAGAGAGCGCGCGCCGCCGCTTTGTTGAAGCGCCACTCATCTTCAAGGACGCCCAGACTATTGAGCGCACTGGCGGCTCCAGCATCATCCCCCAGTTCACGGCAGAGCAGGAGCGATTCTTCCATGTCAGCGAGGGCAAAGGTATTCTCGCCCTGCCAGAGGGCAGCGACTCCACGTTTGCGCAAAGCGGCGGCAAGCGCCGCTCGGTCACCGAGACCCCGGCAGATCCCGACTGCCTCCGTCAAAATGGTCCGGGCAGTATCATAGCGGCCTAACCCCGCATGCATCCAGCCAGCCTCGGCCAATGCGGCCGCTCGCGTCAGCCCTGAGCCGCCGTGAGCGAGGGCGGCTTCCAGCCATTCCAGGCCTTCGCGCATCTGCCCGCGGATCGTCCAGTAGTTACCCAGAGCCCCGGTCAGCCGCAGCCCGGTCTCCTTGCGACTCCCGACCGGTTCACCCGGCTCGGCTTCTTCGGGATCACCCGTGCAGTAGGTCAGAGCGACTCGGAGATTATCGCTTTCGGAATCCAGAAGGGCCAGTGCCTCTGCCTGTTTGGACGTTTTCCACCACGGCTGCAGCTTCTCAGCCAGCTCCGTGAGGTGGAGGGCATGACGGCGACAGATCATCTCCTGCTGCTCAGGGTCAAGCTGCTCCCCGGCAAACTCACGCAGGGTTTCCAGCATCCGAAATCGCATTTCCGACCCGACTTCTTCAATCACGATCAAAGACCGCTCTCGAAGCTGTGTCAGCAGCTCCACAGCCTGCGGCTCCTCGCAGATTGCCTGGGCTGAGTCAACCGTGAAACCGCCGCGGAACACCGACAGCTGTGCGAAGAAACACTGCAGATTAGGTGTCAGCAGGTCATAGCTCCAGGCGATCGCCGCCCAGAGCGAGCGGTGACGACCCATTTTGTCGCCCCGGCGGCTGGTCAGCAGATCGAAGCGGTGCTCCAGCCGTTCCAGCATCTGGGCAGGTGAGAGAACAGGGGCGCGTGCTGCGATCAATTCGATGGCTAGGGGCAGACCTTCCATCTTGTGACACAGCTCGGCCACAGCCGCCGCATTGGTGGGTGACAGCTGGAAATCGGGCCGGGCGGCCTGCGCCCGGTTCACGAACAGCCTCGCGCTGGCAACTTGGCTGATCTCAGCGGCGGTTCCATCTACCCTCGGCAGCGGCAGGGACGGAACCGGATATTCACATTCGCCAGGCAGAGCCAGCCGGCGACGGGAAGTCACCAGACAGGTCAGGCTGGGCACGTGGGTGAGCAGGGAGAGCAGCAGGGGTGCGCCGCCTTCCACAAGATGCTCGAAGTTGTCCAGCACGAGCAGGGCCGGAGGCTGTGCCGCGAGAAAATTCACAACCCGCTCCAGCGGCTCCACTTCCGCCGCAGCCGTGAGGTTGAAGGCTTCGGAGATCGTCCCCAGGAGAAAATTTGAAGACGCCAGGTCAGACAGCGACACAAAGTAAGTGTGGCCCGGGGAATCTTCTGTGAAACGATGCGCCGCCGCTGCCGCCAACCGCGTTTTACCCACGCCCCCCGGCCCGGAAAGTGTCAGCAGCCGCATCTCCGGAGACCGCAGGTTATCGATAATTTCCAGAAGCTGCTGCTCCCTTCCAAAGAACCGGGTAAATTGCATCGGGAAGCCATGGAGAGAAGAAACATCCCGTTTCCCCTGGTCTCGCATCTCCGCAGCCCGCTCCGCGACTGGCCACTCCGTAATCGTCGCCGCCGGCAGGGCCTGAAGCTGCTCTTCAGCCTCTTCCGCGAGAGCGCACAACCGCTCACGCTCCTCAATAATCCACTCATCGTAAAAACCTGGCAGCAGCTCCCCGGTGTAGAGCAGGCAGGCCTCTTCCAAAGCCGAACGCTTCCCCTCTATGCCCGGGGCATGTGCGGCCGCTTTAAGCGCCGAATGAAACGCAGCGACATCGCTGCGACAGGCCGGGGAGTTAAGACGAATCGTTCTGCGATCGGCGATCAAAACGCTGCCGGTGAGCACATCGGGCGGCTCCAGCTGGCGGCGCAGCGACGCCAAAGCGACCCGCAGATTAAGCCGTCCGGAGTCGATATCGCTGTCAGGCCAGAGGAGGTCAATTAGCTCTTCGCGGGAATGTGTCCGATGCGGAAACAGTGCCAGCCTTGTCAGCAGGGCGGCGGCACGGGAAGTGGAAAAGCGTGTGATCAGCTGATCGCCGCGTTTCGCACTTAGTGTGCCCAGAAGTTGAAAATACCAGGGGTCATTCATAGCGGGTACATGCTCATGAGATGTGTTCTGTGAGTTATTGCGCCTTTGGCTTACCAGAGAGCAAGAATCATGCCAAGTTTCGCACTTTCCGCTCCGTCAAGCCGCTAACCTCAGAACTGTACCAGTTTTTTCCAATCATCACCAAAAAATATTTTCATTTAACGATACTTTAACGGAAGCCGAGTACTTTATAGCTGCACAGGACGCAGTTTTATCCTCCCTGCTCTTTTACACGCCGCCGCTCCGCCTGAGCGCGGGCATTCGTCAGGAGAAATAATCATGTCACGTGTCGCAATTTTCCCGCTTCGAGGCGCCCCGACGCCCCGAAAGCGCTTCGCCAGCCTCGGCCTCGCCGCCGGCCTGATTTCATTAGGACTCGCTTTCGGCCCCTCCGCCCGTGCTTCCACCTACACCTGGGACGGCACGACCAATGATTGGTTCGCCTCAGCGACACACTGGGGTTCCGCGAATCCCGGCACGTTCCCCGGCTCAGGGGACGACGCCGTCAACAACTCCGCCGCCGCCATGACCCTGGGCGCCAGCACCACCATCCAGAGCTTCTTCAGCAACGGTGCCTTCAGCCTCAATGCCGGGACATTCGCCGGCTCCCTGGCAAACGCGGCCGGGACCATTCAGGTCAACAATCTCTTCTCCCTCAACGGCGGCCAGATCAGCAACTTCACCGTTAAGCAGGGCACCGGCGGCTCGATCGTCGTCAACGGCAGCAGCGGCAATCAGATCAACGACAGCATTCTCAATTCCAATCTGGACATGAGCACCAACGCGAACGCTTACGCTGACCTCAACGGCACAGTCACCGAGAACGGCGCGATCACACTGGGTACCACGTCCAACGGCATCCGGCTCCTTGGCTCCGGCACGAGCCTGAACATCGGCAGCGCAGGCAGCCTGACGGGATTCGGCAGCGTGTACCAGTACAACGGCAACACGCTCAACAACAGCGGAACCATCAACGCCAATTCCTCAGTCGCACCGCTAAACCTTGCACTGACCACTTTCAACAACAATGGCACGGCGAAAGCGACTAATGGCGGCACGCTCAACCTGCAAAGTACCACTGTCACTAACAACGGGACCATCGCGGCATTCGGATTGGGCAGTGTGGTCACTCTCGCCGGGACCATCACCAACGGGGGAAGCAGCCTGTTCACCACGACGGGCGGCGGCCAGATCCAAGTCAACGGTGCGACATTGACGGGCACGATCAATACCGATTCCGCAACCGCTTTAATCTACAACGGCAACAGCACCAATACCATCAGTAGTGCTACCATCAATGGCAACCTCGACCTCGCCACAAACGCGAACGCTTACGCTGACCTGAACGGCACCGTGACCGAAAACGGAAACATCAATCTGGGCACCAACAGCTTCCGGCTGGTCAACCTCGGCACGAGCCTGAATATCGGCAGCACCGGCAGCCTGACGGGCTTTGGTCAAGTGTACAGTACAACGCCAATACGCTCAACAACGACGGAACGATCAACGCCAATGCCAGCGGCAAGACGCTGAATTTAGCGCTGACCACTTTCAACAATAACGGCATGACGAAGGCCACCAATGGAGCAACGCTCAATCTCAATAATACGAGCACCAACAACAACGCCGGAAGCACCCTCGCCGCAAAAAGCGGGGGCACAGTTAATATCGCTGGCACGTTTACTGCGGACGCCGCAAGTACCCTCGATGGCGCAGGCGGGACGTTCAACGTCAACGGCGCGACCTTGCTGGGCACCCTCAACGGCACCGCCGGGACCACTCTCGTATTCAACGCCAGCAGCGGCAATATCATCAATAGTGCTACCATCAATGGCAACCTCGACCTCGCCACAAACGCGAACGCTTACGCCGACCTCAACGGCACCGTGACCGAAAACGGAAACATCAATCTGGGCACCAACAGCTTCCGGCTGGTCAACCTCGGCACGATCCTCAATATCGGCAGCGCGGGCAGCCTCACCGGCTTTGGTCAAGTGTATCAGTATCAGAACAACACGCTTAACAATGGCGGGCTGATCAATGCCAATTCCTCTGCCAACCCATTAGTCTTGGCCGTAACGACTTTCAACAATAACGGCATGACGAAGGCCACCAATGGAGCAACGCTCAATCTCAATAATACGAGCACCAACAACAACGCCGGAAGCACCCTCGCCGCAAAAAGCGGGGGCACAGTTAATATCGCTGGCACG
>JANXMY010000180.1 GCA_025354405.1 Armatimonadota bacterium | reverse complement strand
ACCGCCCGGGCTGACCGCGTGGCTTCGGCGTTTCGGGTCGTCGCCTACTTGCCGGACTATCGGATCGCCACCCTGAATCCGGCAGGCCTTCGCTACGTGACCGATCTGGTTTTCTTCTCGCTTGAGCCGACCTCGTCCGGTGACCTCGATAGTACGCGCCTGACGCCCGCAGTCGCGGCAGCGCTGCAGACTATCAGGCAGCGCCATGACATCAATTTCCCTGCGGTTCGTTTATGGGTGACAGTAGGCGGCTGGGAGCGATCCGCGGGTTTTGCATCGATGGCGGTCGATGCGGGGAAACGTCGCCGGTTCGTGCAGGCACTCACGCAGCTTTGCCTGAGCCGCCAACTGGACGGCGTGGATTTTGACTGGGAACATCCCGCCGGGCCTGCCGAAGAAGCAGGCTACACGGCACTGCTCCTCGAGACCCACCGCGCATTCGCCTCGTACCACTTCAAGCTCTCCGTGACAGTTGCCGCCTGGCAGAAGCTCGCACCGCAAGCAGTCGCCGCCGTGGATTTCGTCAACCTGATGTCCTATGACCACCCCGGACGCCATTCCACACTCGCGCAGGCGAAACTGGACGTGACCGGTTTTGTGCAGCAGGGAATTCCCGCCGGAAAGATCTGTCTCGGCATTCCCTTTTACGGACGCGGCATCGCCGACCCGGCGGTGACGCAGACCTATGCCGACCTCTGGGCGCACGACCATCCTGCCCCTGAGGTAGACGAAGTCCATGGCCTCTACTTTAATGGACCGGACACGGTGCGTCAAAAGACCCGATTTGCGCTTGCCAGCCACCTCGCCGGTGTCATGGTGTGGGAATTAGGCCAGGATGCGCCCGGCAAAAACTCGCTGCTGCAAGCGATACACCAAGCAGCGAAAATGGTTCCCTGAGGGACCTACGTGATAGGCCGCAGGAGAAGAGACCTGCTTGATAGGCCGCAGGAGAAGAGACCTGCTTGATAGGCCGCAGGAGAAGAGACCTGCTTGATAGGCCGCAGGAGAAGAGACCTACCTGCTGCTCCGCAGCTTCCTTCCTAAAGGAAGGACTATGATTGTGGCGTGTATGTGTATTGGGTTAGGGGCGCTGCTTGCTGCGCCCTTTATTCCTCGCACCCTTTGTTGATGCCGCCCACTCGTATGGCTCTTTCCGAATCCTTCCTTTAGGAAGGAAGCTGCGGAGCAGCAGGTAGGTCTCTTCTCTTGTAGCCTATCACATAGGTAGGTCTCTTCTCCTGAGGCCTATCACGTATGCCTCTTCTCCTGAGGCCAATCAGCATAAGCTCTAAGTATTTTGTGGTAAACTCAAGGCTATGACCCTCACACTTTCCCCCGATACGGAAAGACGTTTGCAAACGCTTGCGACGCGGCGCGGACAGACTCCCGAAGAGCTGACAGACGCTCTCGTCCTGCAGGCATTCACGGAGAGCCATGAAATCAACAACACGAAAACTCAAAGCTTCGTGGTGACTGCCGGGACGGCCCCATGAAACTCAACGTCCATGTCGTCGCCGATCTGCTGCTGCCTGCGCCCACTCCGACCATTCTGCAAATCGAGGCGGCGGAGATCGCCGGGGCGCAGACACTGGAGAACCCGGTCGTGCTGATCGGCCCGCCTGCCGAAAGCGAGCCGTTCCGAGACTTTTACGGCAATCCCTGCCGCCGGGTCCTGCTCCCGCAGGGCAATGTCCAAATCGAGTATCGGGTGACAATCGAGCAGCCCGATGCCCAGTTCCCACCCCTCAGGCCAGTCGAAGCCGACGCCCTGCATCTGCC
The DNA here is from genome assembly GCA_025354405.1 of Armatimonadota bacterium. Taxonomy (GTDB): domain Bacteria; phylum Armatimonadota; class Armatimonadia; order Armatimonadales; family Capsulimonadaceae; genus JANXMY01. The sequence goes on along the minus strand of JANXMY010000180.1, from coordinate 12,802 downwards.
GACCAGCGCGCTGCTCTACACCCTGCCCTCGCGCTACTGTCAGTCGGACAAGCTGGTCGCCATGGCCTATGACCTGTTCGGCGAAGTCGCCCCCGGCTTTGCGCGGGTGCAGACCATCGCCAACTGGATCAACGAGCACATCACCTACCAGTACGGAGTGTCGGACGCGGGGACTTCTGCCTACGACACGGCGGCCCAGCGGATCGGGGTCTGCCGGGACTTTGCCCATCTCGGTATCTCGTTCTGCCGCGCCCTGAACATCCCCGCCCGCTACGTTTCCGGCTACTGCCTGGGGCTGGACCCGCCCGACTTCCACGCCTATTTCCAGGCATATCTCGACGGCCGCTGGGTCTCTTTTGACGCCACCGAGCGGCAGCCGCGCCCGGCCCTGGTGCAGGTCGCCATCGGTCGCGACGCCGCCGACTGCGCCTGGTCCACGTTCTACGGCTATGGGGAAACTCTGTATTTGTTAGTGGAAGTAACCGAAGTCGGAGCGGGCGAATGATGAAGACCGACGCTGAAATCCTGCGCCAGGTCCCCCTGTTCGCCGAATTGGACACCGAAGCCCTCGCCCTGCTGGCCTCGCGCCTGCGGCGGCGTAAGCTGCCCGGCGGCACCCCCGTGGTCTACAAAGGCGACCCGTCAGGGGCGCTCTATTTAATCGCCTCGGGCCGGGTTAAAGTCCATCAGGCCACCACCGGCGGCGACGAGGTGATTTTAGATGTCAAAGGCCCCGGCGACTTCTTCGGCGAAATGAGCCTGCTCGACGGCCAGCCGCGCTCCGCCGACGTCAGCACCCTGGAAGCCTCGGAGCTGCTGCTGCTGGGCGGCGACGACCTCCGCGAGACGATCCACCAGCAGCCCGCCGTCGCCTGGACCCTCCTGCGCCTGCTCTCCCAGCGTCTGCGAGAGCAAAACGAACAGGCGGAAATGCTGATGACCCGCGACGTCGCCGGCCGCGTCGCCGATCGCCTCCTGCGCCTCGCCAAGTCCCAGGGCACCCTCCAGCCCGACGGCAAGAGCCTCCAGCTCGATGTCCGCCTCACCCAAAGCGACATCGCCGCCCTCGTCGGCGCCACCCGCGAGCGTGTCTCCCGCGCCCTCTCCACCTTCCGCACGTCGGGAGCCATCGCCTGGAATAAAGAAACGGGGTGCTGGCTGATCAAGAAGCCGGAAGTGCTGGCGAAGCGGGCGGAGCGGTGAGGGAGTACACTAAAGGATAATTTTCCGAGCAGCGAAAAAGTGAAAAAAGACCCGGCACACCTGTGCCGGGTCTTTTCAGATACCTACCGCCCCCCAAATGTCAGGCTCAGGGCTGCCTGCTCCTGCGGCTTGCTGCCCGTCGCAAGGTCCAGACGGACGCCGCTGAAGGCGAAGCCTACGCCGATGACGAAGCGGCTCTGGTCGTAGCCGCCGCGCAGGAAGAGCGAGTGGGCGATGGCGTACTCCGCGCCCAGATGCACCGAGCGCTTGCCGCCGTTGACGTTGCCCAGGTTGTGCAGCTCGGCGGCGAGTGACAGGCCTTTGGTCTCACGCAGGATACCGAGGTCGATCTGCGGCTTCATCTGGAAGTCGAAGTTGGTCAGGGTCGCCGCTTTTCCAAGCGAGGAGCCGTTGACGATGAGCGGCAGGTGATAGGTGGGCGACAGCAGGTTGTGTATCACGACCGCACCGCGCACATGATACAGCGGGTCGGGGATGGATGTAAACCCGAGGTCGAGGTCGAATTTCTGCTGATGCACTTCTTTGTAAGTCGCTCCCGAGATGCTGCCGTTCGGAACACCATTGGTGCTGCCGAAAGAGGCCGCATCGGTTTCATCGGCCACAAAGCCTGCTCCGGCATAGGACGCCTGAGTGAAGCGTGGACTGATGCCGACTGTCCCCACCGCCACCGGAATGCTGAAGGGGATCGCGATGTTCGAGAGGCCCAGCACGCCGTACCCGGCGGCGATCTTGCCAGTAGGCGAGTCATTGAGGCCGGGAACGGGGATAGCCTGCGCCTGAAGCTGCACTTTGGCGGACAGCGTGCCGTAGCCGACCAGGCCGATGTTCTTCACCGAAAAGCCCGCCAGCGGGGCAATGTTAGCCGAGAGATCGGCGGGCGAGGCCGTCGTATCATTTGCCCCGGCATTTGTAGCGAAGTTATAGACTTTCTTGAAGGCCTCCCGCACGCCGACCAGCGAATTGTCGCTGCCATTGAGCTGATTGCCTAAATCTTTCAGGCCTTTGCTGAGGTCGTTGATCTTGTCCACATGGACATTGCTGCTGCGGCCTACCGCCGTGATGCTCGCGCTGCTGGGGCCGGAGCGGGCGATGGAGGCCGGGTTGTAGGCGGCGTAGGTAACGTCGTTTCCGATCAGGTCCGTGCCGCCCATACCCTGCGCCCGCGCCCCGGCCTGAACTTGTGTCCGGTCGAGATCGGATGGAGCAACGGGGTTGGGAACAAACTCGATACTGGAAACGGACTGGCAAAAGGCCGAAGTCGCGCCGAACGCCGATAAAGCGCCGAGAGTTCCAACAAGTGCGGCCATCCGCAGGCTTCTGTGCTGTTTCATCGAGATAAGATCTCCTGTTAAATTGGCTTTAAGGGGTTTAATTGGCTTTGAGGTTCAGGCTGGACGAGTCCAGTTTGATATGGACGAGCGAGCCGGCGGGCAGGTCGGGGCTGGTGGCGGTGAGGGTCAGGACAGCCTGCTTATTCAGATTTTCGCCGGTCACAACCGTGAACAGCTTGCTGACAGTCGCCCCGCTGATCGTGCCGGTCGCCAGGGTAATTGTTCCGGCAGCGGTGTACGTGCTGCTTCCGGCGGCGGACTGGGTAAAGACGATCGGTGCGCTGCTGGTCAGCGCGGGAAGGATCACCGAGTCTGCCGTGGCGCCTGTCGAGTCGAGGTCATCCGCTTCGGCGACGATGGTGACGGTGGACAGTGTGAATGTTGCCGGCAAGGACTGCGTCCCATCGACGGTAACGGTCGGGTTGACATTGAACGAGACGCTGGCACTGCCAACGGCGGCGGACGATAGGCTGCCCGCCGACTGGCGCGTGAAAGGGAAAGTGCTCACGTTCGCCGCCGCCAGAGGGGCGTTCAGCGCCACATGACCGGCGGCAATACTTGGTTTCGCGGTGTTGGACACCAGCACCGCCGCCGCGGCGTTGTTCGTCCCGAACGGATTGCTCAGGGTTAGACTTGGGGCGTTGATCTGCGCCGAGTTCAGATTCTTGACGACGCCGCTGCAGCCGGTCAAAATCGGTCCGGCGGCCAGGGCGGCGACGCAAGCCGAGACGCGAAGCACAGAGAAGTGTTTCTTCATTCAGGATTCCTCCAATGGGTTAATTTTCTGCAGTGAGATTCGAGATTGGCGGGAAGGGAGAAGAAGCTACTAGTGTATTCTCACTCTTGCCCACGGAAATTGTTCCATACTTCGAACGGAATTTCCTGGTAATTCTACAGCATCTTTAAGTAACTCGGCTACGATGTAATATACCATAGCTTTCAGGTAATAGTACAGTTTTCCCAATAAGAAAAGACATACTTTAAACCCAGGCGTTAAGGATGGCGAGGACAATCAGGCGGGTAAAGTTCGAGACGCCGCAGCGGGTCTGCAGCTGCTTGAGTGTCGAGCAGGTTTCGGAAGGCGCGATGCCCAGAGCCGCCGAAGCCTCCTCTGAGGTGTACCCGTTAACCATCAGGCGTAGGAGGGCACGCTCTACTGGAGCCAGCTGCAGCTTGGTCGCCGGCCGGTCTTGCTCTTCTTCCGTCTGAAATGTCGCTGCGAACATCTTTCACCCCATCGTTCCCACTTGTGTTGCGTCTGCTTTCAGTATGCTTTGTCGGCTCCCGCTGCGTGTTACCCGATGTCACAGCCAGCGTGTGACAAATATCACACGCTTCTTGACAATCCCTCCCAGCACTGTTACAATGCTGTTATGGACAGTAAAAAACTCATTCGCGGAGCCGTGATCGGCTACGGCGGGGCATTCAATATGGGCCGGAGCCACCTGGGCTGGATGCGCGATGCCGGGATTGAGCCGGTCGCCGCCTGCGATCTCGACCCCGCCCGCAACGCCGCCGCCGCCGAGGACTATCCCGGCCTTCGCACCTACGCCGATGTGCCGTCTCTGCTCGCCGATCCGGAGATCGACCTGGTGACGATCATCACTCCTCACAGCACCCACGCCCCTCTGGCAATCGAAGCGCTTCAGGCGGGCAAGTCTGTGATCTGTGAAAAACCGATGTGTCTCTCCTCCGCCGAAGCGACCGCCATGATCGCGGCGGCGCAAGAGCGGTCGCTGCTGCTCTCTGTATTTCACAACCGGCGCCACGACGGCGACTTTCTGACCCTCAAAGAAGCCATTGTCGAGAAAAAGCTGATCGGCGATGTCTTCTCCATCCAGGCCGGCTTTGCCAGCTTCGGTCATCCCGGCCACTGGTGGCGCTCCGACAAAGCCCTCTCCGGCGGACCGTTTTACGACTGGGGCGCGCACTTTTTGGACTGGATTCTCAATTTAATGCCGGGCCGCAAGGTGGAAAGCGTCACCGGATACTTCCATAAGCGCGTCTGGAACGATGTCACCAACGAAGACCATGTCCAGGCCATCCTGCGCTTCGACGACGGCGCACACGCCGACCTGTCCTTCAGCCAGATTTCTTCCCTGCCTCTCCCCCGCTGGCGAATCCAGGGCACGGAAGGCGGCATTCTCGACGACGGCAGCGTCAAAGATGGACTAAAAATTTATACCCATCAGCATGGAATCCGTATGTCAGGCGAATTACGAAACAAGCCCAGCCGCTGGGAGAACTACTACACCAACATCCTCGCTCACCTGACCGAAGGCGCTCCGCTGGACGTTACCCCTCAGCAAGCCCGCCGCGTCATCGCCGTGCTGGAAGCTGCCGAGAAATCTGCTCAGTCAGGCCAAGCCGAGAAGGTGGCGTATGAGTAGGGATTGACCTGCCTACTTGAAATCGCAGAACTCAGACTGGTAATTGTTCCGAAAGTCTTCTATGAACGATCCTAAAGTGTGCTGCGCTTTTCTGTGGAGCTGGGCAAAATACTGTGTGCTTTACTGGCTTCTATTTTGCGCTGTGGATTACGCGCATCACGGGCACTTTAGCTGGGAGAGGGAGATTGCTTTGGCAGCTATCCTCAGTCCATTTCTTCCGATCCTACGACGATTGTTCCGGCAACGGGGCGGTGGCCTTCGTCCCAGCAAAGAATAAACCATGTCGCCGGGTGCAGATACTTCGTGAACGGCACGGCTAATCGGCGCTGGGATATTTCTTTCCACGCCCGTAGGGGCGCTGCTTGCTGCGCCCTCTTGACCTGTCTTATGGCGAAGCACCCGGCAAGAGCCACGGATTGTATTCCCCATCCCCCTGTGACCAATCTCACCCCCCCTCTGTGGCAGATGACCTTGCGGAGTCGCTGAGTTTCGCCTATAATGACAGCATCGACTTCTCAAGGACTCGGTACTATACTGACGCCCAATATCCTTCCGAATTCACTCTTTCATCACGTTCTGCTCGTCATGCCCTCCGACTGAGCGAATGACGGCTCAAAGAATATTCGTGACAAAGGGAGGCGGGCTGTCATTGGCCAGAGCCAGACCGCGGGTAAGAAGTCCAACTTGGCCGTGATTCTGGGTATATAAATTCAAATATTAGAAAGCCACTCTATTTTGATGACGAAACTCACAACTGCGCTGCTGATCGCCGCGCTTGCACTCTCCCAGCAACTTTCAGCCCGGACATTCGCGGCCCAGCCGCCGCCCGAGTCCGCCAGCACCGCTCATGCGGCAATTCAGGCGGCTTATGACGGTATGGGGACCTCGTTTCAGGCGCATGATCTGGAGCGGTTTATGGCGTACTTTCAGCCTGACTACATCGATATCGACGAAAACGGCAAGCATCTGACCAAAGAACAGACGCGCCGCGGCTACTCGGAGCAGCTCGGGCAGCTGAAATCCATTCAGAGCCAGTATGTCGTTCGAAACATTCAGGCGGCGCCAAGCGGAACGCTGGCCGAGATGCGTCTGCACTCCCATGGCACGGGCGAAAAGCGTATCTTGTTCGCCAAAATCCGGGGGCATTTCACCGATGACCTCTGGGTACGCGATCTTTGGGTCAACACCCCCCAGGGCTGGCGTATCCAGCGGCGGCAGACACTCAAAGATGATCTCAGCACCGGGCCTTAACGCTCGCTTATCTATGGTAGAATGCTGGCATGAAAACTGTCGCGACGCTGATAGGGATTACACTCATGCTGGCCGCTCTCCAACCCTCCCCTGCCGGTGCAAAGCGGCGGACACCGGCTGCCCAGGCTTTGGCCCGGGCAGGCGGTAACCACGCCCAGATCGAGGCTGCCCTGCTGGCCGTGCCGACCTCGCAAAAAGAAGGCATGGAATTTCTGGTCGCAAATATGCCGGATTCCGATTTGCAGTCGCTCACTTCGAAGTTTTTGCTGCAAAATGTCGCCGCGGCGTACGCGGCTTGGAACGAAGCCCCGTGGAAAGCACAAGTCCCCAAGGAGATATTTTTCAACAACGTGCTGCCGTATGCTTCTTTGAGCGAGACGCGTGAGGATACCCATGCGGCACTGCGCGAAAAATTACGGCCCCTGGTCGCCGGGTACAAAACACCGGGAGAAGCGGCGCTGCGCCTCAATGAAAAGCTGTTTCCGCTAGTCAATGTACGCTACTCGACTGAGCGGTCGCGGGCCGACCAGAGCCCGAGTGAAAGCATGGCGAGCGGGCGGGCATCGTGCTCGGGCCTCTCGATCCTGCTGGTGGATGCCTGCCGCGCCGTCGGCGTCCCCGCCCGCGTCGCGGGAACGCCGCTCTGGGCGAATATGCGCGGCAACCATACCTGGGTGGAAGTTTGGGATGGCGGCGGCTGGCACTTCATCGGAGCCGCCGAACCCGATGCGGCAGGCCTGGACCACGCGTGGTTCACCCACGATGCGTCGGAGGCTCGCCAAAATGATCCCCTGCACGCCATCTACGCCACAAGCTTCTTAAAGACCGGCCTCTCATTCCCCCTGGTCTGGGCCGACGATAACCATTCGGTCGCGGCGGTCAATGTCACCGAGCGATATGTGCCGAAAGTCCAGGCCGTCACCAAAGGCATGACACGGCTTCTCGTCAAAGTGCTGGATGAAAGCGGCAAGCGCATCACTGTCCCGATCACGGTGCGGAGCGTTCTCGATAGCCATATCGTTGGGGAAGCCTTCAGCCGGGGCGAGTCGTCGGATCTCAACGATATGCTGGCATTCTCCCTGCCGCAGTCTCGGCCCTACACGGTTTCGATTGGCCAGACCGTGCAAACCGTCCAGATCGGCACCGATCCCCAGCAGGTCGTCGTGCTTCGCTTCGTCGCTCCGCTGAAGCCCCTCACTCCAGCCTCCTCCAAAACACTGACCAAAGCACTCACGGAGTATTTCGCCGCCACGCCCGACAAACAGGCGAAGTGGGCGTTTGCGAAGCGCCTCGACACGCTCCTCCTCAAAAACGAGCCCGCCGTTCGCGCCGCCGCCTGGGATGCCTACCGTGCCGCCCCGATCCATAGTCAAATGAAAGCGGACTTTGGGGCCCATCAAGTACGGTTCGGCCAGTACACCAGTGCGTACACTGTGCGGGCTGCTGGAACGAGGCCCGCCAGCGGCTGGGGCCTGGTAATCGCCATGCACGGCGGGGGCGGTGCCCCGAAAGAGGTCAATGATCAGCAGTGGAGAGAAATGCAGCACCACTATAAAGACCACCCAGAGAACGGCGGCTATTTGTACCTGGCCCTGCGTGCCCCAAACGATACCTGGAACGGCTTTTACGACGACTACGTTTATCCACTGATCGCCAATTTAATCCAGCAGAATACGCTGTTTGGGGATGTTGACCCGAACAAAGTCTCCCTCATCGGCTACTCGCATGGCGGCTACGGGGCCTTCGCCATCGGGCCGAAGGAGCCGGACCTGTTCGCGGCGATCCACGCCTCCGCCGCCGCCCCCACCGACGGCGAGACGACGGCCAAGACCCTCCGAAACACGAACTTTTCGGTCTGGGTCGGCGAACATGACCTGATGTACGACCGTCTGAGCCGGGACCAGAAGTTCGCCGCCGAAGTCAAAGCGCTCCGCGGCGACCGCACCGATATCTACCCCGTCACGACCGATATCATCGCAGGCCACGGGCACGGCGATCTGCCGGACCGAGACCTGCTTGCCGGGATGACCACGGTCGTTCGAAACCCCGTCCCGCGCGAGCTGACCTGGCTGATGACCGACACCGTGATCACCGATTTCTTCTGGCTTCAAACAAAGACGCCGGGCAAAGGCCGGGAGATCGACGCCACCTGCCGGGGCAGCAAGATTACCGTCACCACCACCCCGGACGTCAAATCCGCCGCCGTGCTGCTCGACAGCCGCCTCATAGACCTGAGCGTGCCAGTGGACCTGACCGTCAATGGCAAGCACTCGGAGCTGCGCCCCACCCCAAGCCTCCGAACTCTCTGCGAGACCCTGAGAGAGCGCGGCGACCCGGAGCGGGCGTTTACGGTGCGGGTGGATCTGGGGCTTTAGACAGCGCGAGTGACTGAAAGTCACTCGCTGGGGGAAGCGTCTTCCGGACGTCGGATTCGGACTCCTCCACCCGGAGGGTGCCTCACCTCGCGAGTGGTTTTCAACCACTCGCAGCGCCGTCGCGCAGCATCAGCAAGAGGCAAGCAGGAGGCCGGACGGCAAGCAAGAGGGCGGGGGGGCGAGTCCCACTCCCATGCCTTTTTCTTTTCCTAGCTCCCTTGTGGTAAAATAGAGCTATGACCGTGCTGAACCCTATTCAAAAAAAACCTTATTCTTTAACGCACCTGAACGAACTGGAAGCCGAATCGCTGTTTGTGATCCGCGAAGTGGCAGCCCAGTTCGAAAAACCTGTGCTGCTGTTTTCCGGTGGCAAGGACTCGATCGTCCTCTCGCATCTGGCCCGCAAAGCCTTCTGGCCCGCGCGTATCCCCTTTCCTCTGCTGCACATTGACACGGGGCACAACTTTCCCGAGACGCTGGAATACCGGGACCGCTGGATGGAGATCATCGGGGCAAAGCTGGTGGTCGGCTCCGTGCAGGAGTCCATCGATAAAGGCCGGGCCGTGGAGGAGCAGGGCTTCAATGCCAGCCGCAATATTCTTCAAACGGTGACCCTGCTGGACGCGCTGGAAGAGATGAAAGCCGATGCGGCGATGGGCGGAGCGCGGCGCGACGAAGAAAAAGCGCGGGCCAAAGAGCGGTTCTTTTCCCACCGGGACGAATTCGGCCAGTGGGACCCCAAAAATCAGCGGCCCGAGCTTTGGAACCTCTTTAACGGCCACAAACATATGGGCGAGCATTTTCGGATCTTTCCGGTCAGTAACTGGACCGAAATGGATATCTGGCAGTATATCCTGCAGGAAGAGATCGAGCTGCCCAGCCTCTACTTCACCCATGAGCGCGAGGTAATCGAGCGCGACGGAAACTTCCTCTACAATTCGGAAGCTTTGAATAAGCGCCCGACCGAAGTCCCCCAGATGCGTCAGGTTCGCTTTCGGACCATCGGCGACATGACCATCTCCGGAGCCGTGCTGTCCCCCGCAAACTCCGTCGAGGAGATTATTCAGGAAGTGGCCGCCACCCGTACCACCGAGCGCGGTACCCGGGCTGACGACCGCCGCTCCGAAGCGGCGATGGAAGACCGCAAAAAAGAGGGGTACTTCTGAGAGAAGTAAATAGCCAGATGCAGGAGCCAGGATGCAGGAGCCACGGATTGGAAATCCGAGGCTGAAGAGTGCTCACCGTCGAAGCGACGTTCAGACAGTAACTTGAAGGCTTTATAGTTATCTCTTCTGTCCCCTGGACAGTGGGCTTTTCCGAGCCTCGGATTTCCAATCCGTGGCGACTCGCTTAATCCTAGCAATATTTCTCAGGAGCACCACTTGAACACCGAACGCCTGCACCGGCAGATCGCCTTTATACTCGAAATCGATCGGCTGAAAAGCGTCCTGCGGCGCACCTATCTGGTCAACGACCCGCGCCATGAAAACTCGGCGGAGCATTCGTGGCACCTGGCGATGATGGCGCTGCTGCTGGCAGAACACGCAAATGTCGAAGTGAACTTGCTGTCGGTCCTGAAGATGCTGCTGGTGCATGATATCGTCGAGATCGATGCCGGAGATACCTACTGCTACGATGCCGTCGGCAGCGAGGACAAGGCAGCCCGGGAAGAGCAGGCCGCCCAGCGTATCTTCGGCCTGCTCCCCGATGATCAGCAGGCCGAGCTGCACCAGCTGTGGACGGAGTTTGAGGCCCGCGTGACGCCCGAAGCAAAATTCGCGGCGGCACTTGACCGCCTCATGCCGATTCTGCACAACTATCACACGGAGGGCCGCAGCTGGATCGACCATCGGATCACGTCGGCGCAGGTGCGAGAGCGGAACCGCCATGCCGAGGAAGGCTCGGAGACGCTTTGGGCCTATGTCGAAGAGATTATCGCCGATGCGGTCAAGCAGGGATATCTAACGGAAGCAGGTCCAAAATGACAATTACGTTGACACCCGACATCGAGCAGATATTGACGGAAGAAGCGGAGCGAAAAGGAACGACGCCCGAGGCACTGGCATTGATTAAGCTGCGTTCGCTTGCGCCTATAGCTTACCGAGACACTCTGCCCCCGCGTGATGATTAAGAGCGCGAGTTACGCAGCATCGCGGTCGATTGCGGTGTATCACTCACAGATGAACAGGTGAGTAGAGATTCCCTATACGACGATCACCTTTAGGGAGGAGTCCATGTCGTATTTAATTGACACCCCACTCTTGCTGCGAATAGTCAACAGGGCTGATGTCCAACACGTTGCTGCCGAGACTGTGATTGAGACGCTGAGACATCAGGGCAAAATGCTGCACATCGCGCCGCAAAACTTGGTAGAGTTTCGCAATGGTGCGACACGGCCCATCGAAGTGAATGGCCTCGGATTGTCATCCTCTGTTGTAGAAGGACATGCAGAAGAGTTTGAGAAGAAGTTCCGGCTTCTACCTAAGAGGCCTGAGATCTTTCCGGCTTGGAAAACGTTGGTAAAAGCGGCCGGCGTCACCGGCAAGCAGGTGCATGATGCCCGGTTGGTGGCGATCTGCCACGTTTATGCCCTCACCCATATACTGACGTTCAACGTTCGTCACTTCGCACAGCTAGCAAAGTTTGGGCCGGGAGTGACAATTGTTGACACGGCTTCGATACTTTAGGATTCTCACTATAGGAACACGATGAGCGATTTTTCAACCAATAGTTATTTAGACATGGACCTGCTGCGCTTCACGACGGCGGGGAGTGTGGACGACGGCAAGAGCACGCTGATCGGGCGGCTTTTGTATGACAGCAAGGCGATCTTCGATGACCAGTATGAGGCTATTCGGGCATCGTCGGAGCGGCGGGGCGAGGAAGGGGTCAACCTGGCACTGCTCACCGACGGCCTGCGGGCGGAGCGGGAACAGGGCATCACCATCGATGTCGCCTACCGCTACTTCGCGACCCCAAAGCGCAAGTTTATCATCGCGGATACTCCCGGCCATATTCAGTACACACGGAACATGGTCACGGGGGCTTCGACGGCGAATTTAGCGATTATTCTCATTGATGCCCGCAAAGGGGTGATCGAGCAGACCCGCCGCCATGCGATTATCGCGTCGCTGCTGGGCATTCCGCACCTCGTGGTCTGTGTCAACAAGATGGACCTGGTGGAGTATTCACAGGAAGTGTTTGAGAATATCAAACGAGACTTTGAAACGTTTGCCGCCGGGCTGGAGACGCGCGATGTCCACTTTCTGCCCATCAGCGCCCTGCTCGGCGACAATGTCGTGGACGCATCGGTGAATATGGACTGGTACACCGGGGAGACACTGCTGACACTGCTGGAAACGGTGCCCATCGAAAACGACGTCAACCACCTGGATGGCCGGTTTCCGGTGCAGTATGTCATCCGGCCACAGTCCACCGAGCATCACGATTACCGGGGCTACGCCGGACGGATCGCAGGCGGGGTCTTTAAACCGGGCGATGCCGTGCAGATACTGCCGTCGGGCGTGACGTCGCGGGTTAAATCGGTGGACATCTTCGGGGCCGAGCTGGCGGAGGCGTTCGCGCCGATGTCGGTGACGCTGACGCTGGAAGACGAGCGAGATATCAGCCGAGGCGACATGATCGTCCCGGTGGATAACGTCCCCCAGGTCTCGCAGGATATCGACCTGATGGTCTGCTGGCTCGGCGAGAAGAGTCTGGTTCCGAACGGCAAATACGTCGTCAAGCACACAACGCGCGAGGTCCGGGCGATCGTCAAAGCCGTGCAGTATAAACTCGACATCAGCACATTGGAAGAGATGACCGAGAATAAGACCGTCAGCCTCAACGAGATCGCCCGGCTGACCCTCCGCACGACCCAGCCGCTATTCTTTGACTCCTACCGCCGCAACCGGGCGACGGGGAGCTTGATTATAATCGACGAGGCGACAAATGTCACCGTCGGGGCGGGGATGATACTATGAAACCTTGGGCATTCGTCTTGCTGCCGCTGCTGCTGGCCGGATGCGCCCCTGAGCGTCCCACCGCCCAGCCGCCTATGATTCAGGCCCCCCCGCCCCCCATGGCGGATATCTCTGTCGACCCGCTGGGGGGAGAGGCGGATTCGGCAGGGGGGAGCACCCTGCCGGGCGGCAGCGCTTTGCCCGGAGGAAGTGGCGGGGCAATCGGCACTCCGGTTATGCCTGACCCGATGCGCGGCTCTGCGGACTCC
>JANXMY010000174.1 GCA_025354405.1 Armatimonadota bacterium | reverse complement strand
GCACGCTCAGCAGAACTGCCCGCGCGGACTCTTTCGCGGGGCCGTCTTCCCCCTGCAAAGCAGGCTTGGAAAGCTCGACAAACCAGTCGCAGTACTCGTTCCACTGAAACTCGTAGAGCGCAGCGCAGGCATCGTCCATGTTGTAGCCCGCCAGCGCGGTGCTGACGGCCGTGATTGTCCGCTGCAACCGAGAGACGATCCAGCGTTCGGGAAGCGTAGAGGCGCTGCTAGTCGCGCCCTGGATTCCTTCTCCTTCGCCCAAATTCAAAAGCACGAAACGGGCGGCGTTCCATAGCTTATTACCGAAGTTGCGCGACTCTGGGATCCGTTCCTCGCTGAACTTGATGTCCTGGCCCTTCGACGCCAGCCGGAGCAGGGAGAAGCGCAGGGCATCGGCTCCGTACTTGTCGATCATCTCCACTGGATCGATGCCGTTGCCGATGGACTTCTGCATCCGGCGGCCTTTTTTGTCCAGCACCGTGGCGTGAATGTAGACATCGGAGAATGGCTTCTCGCCCGTGAACTCCAGGCCAGTCATCACCATACGTGCCACCCACAGGCGCAGAATCTCGCCTGCCGTGGTCAGGAAGTCCGTCGGGTAGAAGTATTCCAGGTCAGGCGTCTGCTTCGGCCAGCCCAGAGTCGCAAACGGCCACAAAGCCGATGAAAACCAGGTGTCCAGCACGTCTTCGTCCTGCGTCAGCTCGTCCGTGCCCGCCCGCAGCACGGCTTCGTCCCAGTTTCGGGCGGCCACATAGGTGCCGTCGGGCTTATAGTAAATGGGGATGCGATGCCCCCACCAGAGCTGCCGGGATAAGGCCCAGTCGCGGATGCCATCCATCCAGTCGACATACGTTTTCGCGTAGCGGCCTGGCGAGAAATCAATGCCGCCCTCCGACACGATCGACGTCGCTTTCGAAACCAGCTCCGTTCCCGCCTGCTTCATAAACCACTGCTCCGAAAGCAGCGGCTCGATCACGGTCTTGCTGCGGTCGCAGTGCGGAATAGAGTGCTTATAAGGCTCAATCTTCTCCAGAGCGCCTGCCGCTTCTAAATCGCCGACAATCAAATCACGGGCCTCGAAACGGTCCCACCCGGCATAACGCACCCCGGCGTCCTCGGTCATTTTGCCGTCGAACCCGATGACGCTGATCTGGGAGAGGTTATGACGTTGGCCCACCTCGTAGTCATTCGGGTCATGCGCCGGGGTAATCTTGACAGCCCCGGTCCCAAACTCCATGCTGGCATAGTCATCGGCGATCAGGGGGATCTCGCGATTCGTCAGCGGCAGCCGCAGCATCTTGCCGATCTGGTCACTATACCGCGGGTCTGCCGGGTTGACCGCCACCGCCGAATCTCCCAGCAATGTCTCCGGCCGCGTCGTTGCCACGGTCACAAACCCGGTGCCGTCGGCGAAGGGGTAGTTGATATGCCAGAGGGAGCCGTCAGTCTCGATATTCTCCACTTCAATATCCGAGATCACCGTCTGCAGGCCCACCGACCAGTTGACCATGCGTTTGCCCCGGTAGATCAGTCCGGCATCGAAGAAGCGCACAAAGGCTTCCAGCACCGACTCCACATACTCCGGGTCCATCGTAAAGCGCAGCCGCTGCCAGTCGTAGCTGCACCCCAGCCGCTTGAGCTGGACCAGAATCCGGGACCCGTACTCTTCCTTCCAGGCCCAGACCCGCTCCACGAACTTCTCTCGGCCCAGATCGAAGCGGGTCAGCCCCTCTTTTTCGATCTGACGCGATACCACCGTCTGCGTCGCAATGCCCGCATGATCCATCCCCGGCAGGATCAGCACGGTGTCGCCCATCATCCGGTGCCAGCGGCCCAGCGTGTCCTGCACCGCATGGTTCAGCGCATGGCCCATGTGCAGTGTTCCGGTGACGTTCGGCGGCGGTATCGCGATGCTATATTTTGGCTTGCCGGGGGTCGGCTCGGCGTGGAAGTACCCGCCCGCTTCCCACTCGGCGTAGAGCCGCGCTTCGACATCCTGAGGTTCGTATGCTTTTTCCATTTATCCCGCTCTTTTCTCGTAACACAAAAAGCCCCCGCGCCCATCGCGACAGGGTTTAACCTATCGCAAGGACGCGAGGGCTTCACGGGTTACGTGACCGACGCGCGGTACCACCTTGCTTTCCGCCCTGTTCCATACTATCCCCCAGAATTGGGGCTAGGGGCATCGGGCAGACGCTCATTTTCGATTTCAGCTCCGGGGCGACCTTCGGCGGGCTGATTTGCGGGAACACTTGCAGCCGGTGGTGTTCCCTCTCTATCCAAATAGGCTCCGCGTACTCTTCCCCATCACGGCTGAACTACCGAGAGTATAGCCCGAAGGAAGCAGGAGAGTCAAGATGGCTGCTGCGCCGCCAAAGGTTGATGCCGCGCAGAGCTTTTTGGAACCCACCCCGCAGGATAGGAACCCACCCCGCAGGATAGGAACCCACCCCGCAGCAAGCTGCGACCCTCCCGAACCGGGTGGGTGGACGGGAAGGGGACAGAGTGTTTACTGAGCTTATCGCAAGGCTTTTCCAAAAAGGCTATTTCAAAAAGACAAAACTCAACAAATCTTTTCCCGCTCACCCTCCCGTTTCGGGAGGGTCGGGACGCAGTACCGGGGTGGGTTCTTATCCTGCGAGGTGGGTTCATATCGGCCAGCGTTTCCTCCTCGGCCAGCGTTTCCTCCTCGGCGCAGCCTGTCACTGCAGTGAGTAGACAGAGAGTAAATAGTTAGAGAGTAAATAGACTGAAAACGTATTTGGTGATCTGCGCCTTTGTCTCCGGGTGAGAATACAAGATTCCGAGCGGTTTTCAACCACTCGTATTCCTCGTATTCCTCACCTACTCCCCGTTACTGCACATGGAATTTCGTGATCTGGCTGAACGTTGTCACTGCGTTCGAAATCGTGACTACCGCGCCGACGCTGTTATTGCCTTCACTCTGATCGCTTGCTCCGACCACGACCGCGTAGTAATCACGGCCCCCCAGCAGTGCGCTGGGCAGGGTGTAGGTTCCGACAGTCCCAGCCAGAGGGGTGTTGAGGCTGAAGATCGGGGTCGCGTTGATTGTCGGGAACTGGTCGCCCGAGTAGATGAAAACGTAGTATTTCGCCGCGCCGCTGACCAGGGCCCAGTTCAGCGTGACGTTGTTTGCCAGGATCTGGCCCGTCTGCGGCTGCGTCAGCTGCAGTTGGCCCAGAGGCACAATGGAGAGCATGTTAGAGAGCGGCGTTTCCGTGCGATCGGTGTTGGTGGCGCTCAGAGCAAAGTTGTACTGGGTGTACGGCTGGTAACCGGGATCGATATCCGTGTAGAAATTCGCCAATGGGTCCTGAAGGACATCGTAAATCTGGCCGCTGACCTGCTGCGGGGGCGTCGTTCCCTTTGTACGGTAGACGGTGTAGGCGAAGAGGCTGCCGAACTGGGACGGGCTGTCGAAAGCAACATCTGTTTCGATAGCATAGCTGCCGAAGCCGCCGGTCAGGTGGGCGGTCATGCGCCGGGTGGCATTCGCTTGATGACCGGTGATGGCTTTCGCATAGTCAGGAGAAAGAAGGCGGCGGATCTGCTCGTACACGGAGCCGGACTGGGCCGTGCGGGGCCGCAGGTTCCCGGTGCTGCTTGAGTAAACGCTGCTGGGCTGAGTCGACGCCGTCACAGCCTGAAGGTTCGGCGTATTGATGCTCTGATTCGTCGAAGGCGTGAGGGAGAAGTTCTGGCTGTAGGTGCCGCCCGCCTGCAGGCCGGTGATGGGCAGCGACTGGTTATTGTATCGCTCCAGCGAAGCGGCGATCTGAACCGGAGACACCGTCGGCAGGTTTACCGGGACATTCGGAATACTATATACGCCGTTGCTGTCTGTAAACGCAATCAGCGACGAATAATTGGCGCTGTTTGGGACCACGAGGAAGACACGGGCCTGGAAGATCGGGGTCGGGTTGCCGTTTCCATCCAGTCGGGTCGAGTCCGTGACGCGGCCGGTCAGTGTCGCCTGCTGTCCCTGCTGGGAAACGATAATATTGGCATTGGAGATCAAATTCCCGCTGAGCGTGAGCACCTGCGTGCTGCCGGTGTAGTTGATGCCGTTGACCGTCACTGCCGCGGTGATCCGGTGGACGACATCGCCCGTGAGGCCGTCCAATCGGTAGCCGCCCTGGCTGATAGTAGTCGCGATCACTCCGCCAGTGTCGGGAATGACCGTTGCAGCGGGAACGGGGTCGCCCGCCACGGTGACGACTTTGCCGACGACGGCCGCATTGCTTGGTCCGCCGCCGTTATTGTTTCCATTTGAACTTCCGTTACCAGTTCCGTTGTTTCCGGTGTTATCACCAGGATTGCCGTTGCCGCCGCCCCCGCCGCAGCCCGCCAGCAGTGCCGCGCCGAAGGCGGTGACCAGAAGCGGCAGAGCGCTTCTTCCAAGAGAACTACGGTAAGAAAAGCGGAACATGGCAGATTCCTTTCAGAACGAAACAAAAGTTGAAAAATCACGAATCAAAAATCACGAAAGAGAAAGCAGTTCGAGCGCGGCACCGATATTTCGGGCCGCAAGTGTGCGCAAAGACGGCAGGATGGCCCGGAGAGCCTCGGCCCGTGCCGACCGCTCCGACCAGAGGCGCGAAATCAAAGCCGTCAGCGCATTCGGGTCGGGCCGCGACAGGTCGTACACGGCATCGGCTTGACCACAACTGGCCATGAACGCCGCGACTTTTGGATCGTAGGCCAGTGCGACCGACGGAACTCCGCAGGCGGCGGCCAGGATCAGTGCGTGCAAACGCATCCCGACCATTATCTCACAGGAATGTATATTCACCAGAAGGCTCGGCAGACCCTCCTGAGCCGAGCAGAGCACTGCTTTGTTTGCCTGTTGGGTTACTTGATGCCATTTTGCGGCAAATTGTTCCGCTGAGCCGAGATCATTTTGCGGCTGCATCGGAAAGAGCAGTGGGCGGCTCTCACCCAGTGTCCGCGAACACGCCTCCGCGACTTGATTTGCGAGTAATTCCTGTCCCGGCCACGCCCGCAGGGCGACGCCAAAACTCGATGTGCCTCGGCCCGCCTCTGGGGGCACTAAAAGCAGGGCGGGGTCGGCGGTCACTTCGATCATCGGCCGGGACACGCCAATCTCGCGCAGGAGTTTCGCCGAGTCCTTGTCGCGTACTGTGATCGCATCGAGACGGTTTGCAACGGAAGCCACGAGGCGCCGGGAGCGGGACAGGGTGAGCGGCCCGATTCCCTGGGCGGCAAACATCGTCTTTTTGCCCAGAAGCTGCGCCATGCGAACGACGCCCAGATAGTAAAAAATACTATGTGCCGAAGTCACGTCCTGCAGCAGGCTGCCGCCGCCCGAAAGAAATAAGTCGGTGCGGGCGATTGCCGCAATCAGCGGCCCCGGCTTCATCCGCTCCGCCGCCGAGATGCCATGAGTCGTGTGCGTCTCTGCCGGGTGCCCCGACAGGGCGATCAGCTCCAGCTCACCGGCGGGACAGACTGCCCGAAAGCCCGCTGCCAGGCCCGCCAGCACGGCCTCGTCCCCGGCATTCCCAAAGCCATAGTACCCGGAGAGCGTGACTCGCTTCGCGGCTTTGCTCTTCACAGCGTCACTTTTCAAAGCGCGGCTTTCCGGGCCGGAAGCCGCGTTGCCGCCAGCCAGATCAACGCCCCGAAGGCTCCGCCCAGGAGCCAGCCGATCAAGCCCCGCAGCTCCGAGATCAGCAGAGGCGTGTGCAGGTGGCAGAACGTGTCCAGCAGCGACGACTGCCCGATGGAGCCGATGATCAGCAGGGGAAGGACTGCCGCCGGGAACCGACGGGAAGCCGCCGCCGCCAGCCCCAGCAGCAGGGCAGGGTGGCCCAGAGCAAATTCCTTCGTGCGCGGCCTGACCAAAAGATATTTGTCCAGAAGTGAGCGGACCTTCAGCTCCGTCGCCGAAACGCCGACCCCGGGATCGTTCCCGCTTCGGGCCACCAGCAGTGCCAGCGCGACCACTGCGACCACGCCGATGACGATCTGCCCTGTCAGCAGCGGCTTCGCCGCTAATGCCTGAACCGTGCTGATTACGGCCGCCTTGCGCTCCGCCCAGCCCGCCCGCGGCCTCAGTGCCGCCAGCCCCAGGCCGTAGAAAGCCGCCACCAGAACGACAGGAGTCACCAGCACCAGCTTAACTCCGAGAAATTCATCGACTTTGATCAAAAACAGCCGGCCTGCCAGCAAGCCGACGATCAGTACGATACCGATCACAGTTACGAGCGTCATCTGGAGATACGCCGTAAACGCTCGCCGCAGGACTTCGCCCGTCGATCCCTCCCGCGCAAATCGTGGCAAAGCGATGGCGCACAGGCCCAGGGTGGGGAAAACGCAGGCGGAGATCAGGGCTAATGCCTCGCGGCCTTTAGGCGAAGTCCCCGGAACCGCCGCACCCAGAGCGAATACAACTCCTAAAACGGCGGCGGCCACAAACGCTTTTCCCGAGATGCCGGTGAAAACCCGCAGCAGCAGCAGCGTGCCGCCCGCGACTCCCAGTGCCATCAGGAGACGAAGAATAATACCCGGCTTCGGATCATCGGCGTAGGGATGCGCCGGACCTTCACTGACGGTCAGCCGCGCTTCGCGCATGCCCCGGACAATCCGGCCGACAAACTCCGTGTTGGCATGGATAACATCAGGGTCTTTCGCCAGGCCGCTCGTGAAGAGCCGCACATAGCAAACCCGAATGTTACGCTCCTTGGCGGCCCGGACAAAGCGCTCAATCGCGGTCGGCTCCTCCATCGCCCCCATTTCGTCCAGCCCGATACTGTGGACCCGCACCGTGTGCGCCTCCGCCAAACGGGCCAGCTCTTCGTCGCCGAAGGTCTTGCTCAGCTCGACGCTGCCATAGGTCAGATTGCTTGTCTCCAGCGCACTGGCAGTCGCTTTCACCAGGCCGCGGTTACCCAGCACCGATGACCCGGCAAAGATGATCGGCCCCAGGCCGGTCGGCCCGATCCCTGCCATACACTGGCGCTTGGTCTGGGCCATTTCCCAGTCAATCGTCTCTGCGGTGACCCCCGGAAAGTTGACCAGGCGCGGTGCGACCAGCAGCCCGTTTCGGCGGACTGTCTGCACGGCATCGTTGTCCAGGCCGATCGGGAGCGTACTGAACTGCGGCCAAGGCGAGCCGATCCGCAGGCCGTTCACCCCGTCGGGTGTGACTACCAGCCCGGGAGCCTTCTCCACCAGCATCTGCCGCACCCGTGCTCGCTGTCCCGGGAAACCGGGTGCGAACGCCAGCACGGTCTCTGGCCCGTCGCGCTGATAGGTGACCACGCCGGCGGAGTTGAGGGTCCCCAGCGTGTCCTCGGTGATCGCGACCGTCGTAATCCCGGCGGTCTTCAGCGGCCCCAGCACGTCATCAATCTGCTGCCGGGTCGTATTCGCCAGCGCCTGGGCATCGCCATAGTCCACTACCAGCTCGACACGCCGGTTGTTGACCTCCGCCTTCCAGCGGTGGCGCAGCGAGACCAGCCCGCCGACGAGGCCCAGGGCAATGAGAACGCAGAGAAAGAGGTTTTTATTGGTCAAAGGAA
>JANXMY010000148.1 GCA_025354405.1 Armatimonadota bacterium | reverse complement strand
TGATTAAATACAGTGGTCATTCATTCGGCACTCGCGGTTGAACTTACTGTTCGTCTCGCTTTTTGTACATCCAAATTGAGAAACGCAACGACGAAATCCTGATGTCGCACAGTCGGGCGTTACGCACAATGTGGCATTTTGTAGCGCTCGACAGGACAGCTTCATCGTGTACACAATAGGAACCATTTATATATGTCTATGAGCAGAAAACATCTTGCATTAGCTTTTGCTTGTGTTATTGCTTGTTGTCTGGCGACTAGCGGATGCTCTTTTGAGCGTAACGAATCCCGGATTGGCAAGTATGTTATTCCACTACTGCCAGGATGGAAACATGAAGGCTTTGATGGCAAATATTTGCAAGATATGACACAAAGTATATCTGCTGGTAAATCAATGGTTTCGATAAAATTCACCTGCTTTCTGCCTATACCGAATACCAAGGTTTCCATGTCCGCGCAAGACTTGAGCGATGAAGTTGCTTCTGAAGAACGTTCTATGAAAGATGTCGCTGCTTCTTCTGATTTCAGAAGCAAAACTCTAACTTCGGTAGCAATGCAATACAAATCATGGCCCGCTTACACAACTGAAAGACAAAGTTCGCAGTCAGGTAGAGTGACGTTTTCCAAAATACTGCGCTTTACTGATGGTCAAAACCTTTACACTTTTCAATCTAATGTTGGAGGTAGTGAAATTGATCCTCAAGCAAAATTACAAGCAGACCAAGCATGGACTGTTCTGATAAGTAGCTTGCGTCCCGCCCCAACTTACAATCCTTGGCTTGTATTAGGCTCCTTGGCTGCCTTGGCCGGATTTGTTACGTTAATGATTTTCGTAAAGCACCGATTTCAAGTTTTTAATAAATTGAATTAAGTCTTACTAAACTGGAAGGTTTGCAATACAGTGTCAATGCTTATAGGTAGTTTAATGCCCTCATTAAATGATTCCACTAAATGGCTAGCAGGTGATGTGGATTCGGCTAATTTGGGAGGCTGCCTACATCTTATACAATTCTGGGCAGTATCATGCCCGATGTGTAAAAGGAACTTTCCCAAGCTACAGTCTCTAGTTGACGAGTACGCAATGCATGGCCTACAGTTGATCTCGATTCATATGCCACGGAGCGAGTCGGATATGGATGTGGAGGAAGCCATGTCGCTGACTGCACACCAGAAGGCGGATGTGTTTGCAAAGACTGCCTTTCAAAGTGTGGTTGCGATAAGCAAGTCTGTATAGCTGGCTGCTGGAATAATATACTTGGTGATCCTTGCCGAATAGCGTGTGGAGTCACATATGTGCAGTGCGGCATAAATTGTCCCGTGGCCTAGTGCAGTGCTGACAAAATCTTAATGGCCAGTCACATTCGACTTTAAGGAAATGATGGTGAAATATTAGGTACATGAGTAAACGAAAAAAAATCTTTCTAGCGGCAGCCGCCACTGCTTTAATAATGTTCGTATTTTTGGCCGTTATTATCCACAAAGGGGCCCAGTCTTTTGACCAGTACGCAACTCCCAAGGAGTCATTTGCCGCACTGAAAAGCAATCCTAACGACCTAATGGCTCATAGGGAGCTTGCAGACTTTTACACCACACAAAGGCAGTATGAAAAAGCCGTAACTGAATTAAGAAAAATAAGGAATTTAAGCCCTGATGATCGGTTTAATCAGCTCCAGCTTGGCAACACTTTGGCCGTCGCGGGACATAAGGAGGAAGCCATGGAGATATTCACTCAGTTGTCTAAAGGTGATGACAAGGTAGCGTCTTACGCAAAACAATATATTTCGAAGTACAGCAACGCGGCCTCGAAGACATGATACTTACGGTGTATATGATGCCTTTATTAACGGGAACCATGATTCCATCACTGGAAGAAGCGACAGTATGGATAAATTCCGCCGCGAATGTGCCCGATCCTAGTCCGACACTCGTCCAATTCTGGGCCATCTCCTGCCCTATCTGCAAAATGAATATGCCCCGGCTTCAGGAGTTTTTGGACACTTACCGGGAGCAAGGATTGCAGCTGATTTCGGTGCATATGCCCCGCAGTGAGGCCGACATGGATGTGGAGAAGGTCAAAGCCGCCGTCAAGGAACTGGGCCTGACCGGGCCATGCGCGATTGACAACGACCACACGCTGGGCGACCGGTTCCAGACCGGCGGGGTGTGGCCGTGCTATTTTCTATTCGATGCCGAAGGCAAGCTGCGGAGCCGGGCAGCGGGAGCGTTGGGGATCAAAATGGCGGAAAATTCACTGAAGCGGCTGCTGGACCTGACAGCGACGACACCATGAATAAACGCGGCTTTACGCTGGTGGAACTGCTGATCGTCATCGCCATCATCGCGCTGCTGGCCGCCCTGCTGTTCCCCGTCTTCCTGTCCGTGCGGGCCAAGGGTCGTCAGACCGTCTGCACGTCCAACCTGCATCAATTGGGGCTGGCAATTACCCTCTATGCCCAGGACAGCGATGATCTGTTTCCCTACGGCGGTGATCCGACGGACTTGCAAACCGATGCCTGGCAGACGGCGGAGGGAGGACAGTTCTGGCCCGAGGGCCACGATATGCCGCGG
This sequence comes from Armatimonadota bacterium, assembly GCA_025354405.1. Taxonomy (GTDB): domain Bacteria; phylum Armatimonadota; class Armatimonadia; order Armatimonadales; family Capsulimonadaceae; genus JANXMY01. The sequence goes on along the minus strand of JANXMY010000148.1, from coordinate 28,848 downwards.
CTTCAGGACGTGCTGCGCCCGTATATTAAAGCGGCGGATGTCTGGCGATGCCCTTCGGATACCGGATTTGATCACGCGGATTTTTCCAGCGGCGACTTAGACGCACACCCGTCCGACTACGCGCAGTACGGGGTGAGCTATGGTTATCGCACAGAATTGGCACTGCGGCACAAATCCCTCAGCACGCTGACCAGCTTTGAAAAACGGGCACCGTATACGGAGCACGGAGTGTCGGAGATCAACCTGCTCTGCGACCAGGTGGGCAGTTGGCACGGCAGCGGGACGAACGAGCGTTTCAACGTCCTGATGATAGACAGCCATGTTGTCAGCTTTTCTTATGGCCGAACGCGGCAGGCCTGGAACCTGACTCTGGACAAGCCCGGCCCTGAAAGAAAGTATGCTATGATACAAGTCGGTCGCCCCGCCCCCCATTTCACCGCTCCGGCCTTTGACCCTGAGTTGCCAGCAAACGCCCCCTTCCGCCCCATCAGCCTTTCCGACTACGCGGGCCGCTGGCTGGTATTTTTCTGGTACCCCTCGGATTTCACGCATGTCTGCCCGACGGAAATTACGGCGCTGTCGGACCGGATGGAAGAGTTTTCGGAGCTGGACTGCGACATTTTAGGGGCCAGCACGGACAGCGAAGAATGCCATCAGGCCTGGGCGCAGGTGCCGCGCGAGGCGAACGGGATCGCGGGGGTGCGGTTTCCGCTGCTGTCGGACCGGACGCACCGGATCGCGCGGGAGTATGGGGTGCTGGTGGAGGAGAGGGGGCTGACTTTGCGCGGCCTGTTCATCATCGACCCCGAGGGAACGGTGCAGCACGCGACGATCAATAACCTGAATGTCGGGCGGAGCGTTTCCGAGACGCTGCGGGTGCTGCAGGCGGTGCAGTCGGGGGGCCTATGTCCATCGGACTGGAAGCCGGGACAAAAAAACCTGGGCGTGCTATCATTGGGTCATGCAGCATGAGCTGATCCCGGCGGGCACGAACGCGCCGACGGCGGTTAACAGGATTCCGCACAGAGACCGAGCAGCCCACTCTTGAAAGAAGAGCGGGCTGCTCGAAACAGCGTCAAGCGTGTGAGAGATTAGGCCGCTTTGACTGAACGCTTACGCGCACGCAGGACCAGGACGCCAAGCCCCAGGCTGCCCAGAGCAAGAGAGGCAAGTGAGCCCGGCTCTGGAACCGCCGCCGGCACACGGGGAGCCGGCAATGCAAAATACGCACGGCCAGTTTGTCCATCCTTCAGGATATAATCCAGCCCGATGTCGTAACTGGCGACCGAGGAAGAGAAGCCAAAGGTGCCTGAGGTATTCTTGTTCGATGCCGCCTTGCTTGCCAGCGTCGGATCGGCGATCACAACCCAATTCGAGCCGTCAGGATATCCTTTGCCAGAATCGCCGTCATCGTAGCCGGTGTACCCGTCCAGAGATGTAGCAACATAGTAATTCTTGGCGGATAAACTGGGATCATTTGAAAAGCCGCCGCTCGACACGGTTGTAATTCCGCTTGTCGCCGTTCCGTCCGTTTTCACCAGGTAGATCGAGCGGAAGCCGACCAGCTGCGTGCCGCCGAGGAAGTATTTGTTGGTGCCCGAGATATCCCCAGTTACCGTGATGCCATTGCCGGAGACGGTGAAGAGGCTGCGTGTGTTTCCAGCGCCATTTGTCAGGGTCGTCAGGGAACCTGGATAGGGACCTGCCACCGCCGCAGTGCCGAGGGCCAGAACAGCCAGCACTACAGGCGCGGCGATTCGGACAGAATTGAGAATGTTTCTTTTCATCTTTAGTCCTTCTATAGAAAATAATTTCGGAGTCTAGAAGAGAAACAATCTCTAGACGAATATCTGCACGCCATTCTAACTTATTGCAAACAAACTCACATAATGGGTTCGGGGTATTGGCCGCCAAACCTTAATTCTGAGGTGGAAAACCACTATGTTAACTAGCCTGCACAAATCATGCCAAATCACCAAAACCTGAAGCAAGGTAGCATAAAAAGCGAAACAAACCCAAAAACTGGTATTTTCGGCGTTAAACCGGCAGACCATACCCGCCACTCGTCGGAATTCCGGGGATTATTGTGCATAATAAGCACAGAGGACGCCGAACCTATGCAGCATGAACTGATCCCGGCGGGCACGAACGCCCCAACGGAAGTCAACACCATCGTGGAGGTGCCGAAAGGCTCGTCCAATAAGTACAAGTACGCCCCCGAGAGCGATGTTTACCGGTACGACCACACACTCTTCTCGCCGCTGCATTATCCCTGCGATTACGGGTGGATCTGCGGGACGAAGGGGAAAGGGCAGCGCAAGCCGCTAAATGTGCTGGTGATGTCGTCGAACCCGACGTTTGTCGGCTGCCTGGTGGTGGCCCGGCCCATCGGGGCACTTTTGATGAACGATCACCGGGGGGAGGACCACAAAATCCTCTCGGTCGCCGTCGCCGACCCGCGCTTCGACGATATTCTGTCGCTCAACGATCTGTCTGATCACACGCTTTTAGAGATACAGCACTTCTTCGAGATTTACCAGGTGCTGGAGCAGCACGAGGTGGAGATTATGGGCTGGGAGGATGTCATTGAGACGCAGGCCCGGATCGCGGCAGCAATTGCCCGCTAAACGACGGTCTTTTTCCAGCGGCCCCATTTAAAGAGGGCGAGCGCCAGAAGGCCGTTGAGTGATGTGCTAATCGTCATTGCCCACCAGGCCCCGACGGCTCCTAACGCCAGCGGGAAGATCGCCACCCAGGCCAGCGGCAGACGAATTCCCCACATGGTCACGACCGCCGCCCAGGCGGGAGCTTTCGTGTCGCCCGCTCCGTTCAGCGCCCCCGTCAAAATCATACCAAACGCCAAGAACGGCTCGGAGATGGCCGCGATCCGCAGGTAGGCCACGCCCAGCCGAACCACTTCCGGGTCATGGGTGAAGAAGCGCGCGAACGGCACGGCGCAGAAGAAGAAGACCGCACCCATCACGATCATCACGCCCATACCCTGCTGCAAGGCCGCCCAGGCCGCCCGTTCGGCCCGGCGCGGGTTTCCAGCCCCAAGGTTCTGACCCGTCAGTGTCCCCGCCGCCATCGAGAAGGCGAAGCCGGGCATAAACGCGACGCTCTCCGAAGTCAGCCCGATAGTCAGGGCCGCCACCGCCGCCGTCGCTTCCGGGGAGCGGGTGAGAACGCCGGTAAAGAAGATCATGGAGAGCACGCGCGACAGGTTTTGCCCGAGCGCGGGCAGGCCGATATTGAGAATACGCCGCGCCCATTCCAGGTCCAGATGGCCCAGCCGCCGGACCAGCCCCTGCACCGGCGAGCCGCGCAGAAACCAAAGATACAGCCCCGCCCCAATCACCTGCGAAGCGACCAGGGCCGCCGCCCCGCCGACCAGCCCCAGCTTGGGGAAGCCCCAATTTCCGAAGATCAGCAGGTAGTCCCCGCCCAGATGGATGATGTTCACGCCGATCATCACCCGCAGGGGAGTCACGGTATCGCCGAGGCCGCGAAAAACACTGCCGAGTATCAGCATCAGAAAAAGCGCGGGAATGCCCAGCAGTGTGACGCTCAAATACTGAACACAGAGGCTCGCAGCATGGGGATTGACGTGCATAAAGCCGACGGCGGTACCCCGCAGGGGCCAGGTCAGCACAAGGCATAGGGCGGCGGCGATGAGTCCGAGCCAAAGGGATTGATTGGCGGCCAGGGTCGCCTGATCGCCTTGCTTGGCCCCGGAGGAACGGGCCACGAGTGCAGACGTCCCCACCGAAAGCGACATGCCAACGGAAAACAGCAGGAACATAAACTGCCCGCCGACCCCGACCGCTGCCAGGGCATCCGGGCCAAGGTGACCGACGAAAAATCGGTCCATGAAGGAGTTTGCGGTCTGCAGAAGCATCGTCAGCACGGTCGGCCACGCCAGAGTCCAGACCACTCGGTGCAGCGCGGCATTCGTCTCCGCCCCGCTTTCGCTCGGGCTTTCCGAGAGCCGAGAAGGCCCGCCAAAGTCCTCTGCCACTTCATCCGCCGAGCCGCGCTCAGCACTATTTACAGCCAAATTACTTGCTTTCCTGTTTCCCGCATCGATGCGAGGCGGGCCACATTACCCCTGTTAGAACACGGAGGCAGGGAGGAAAGTTCGCCTCACTCCTTTGGCAGGGTCTCCAGCTTAGCGGCAAGCGGCTCCTCGGCGCGGCTCAGAATGATCGGTTTGACCGTGACCAGCAGAGGATATGCCGGAGCAGAGAGGCCTGGGGCATGGGCGGAGACCGGAGCCAGAGTGAGATTCTTGCCATCGAAGGAGAGGTTGTAAATGGCGACCGGATGGAACCAGGGCTTCCCCGAGACCACTGACATAGGAAGCGGGGTGCCATTGACACTCAGGCTGACACATCGCACTGTCAGCCGACTGTCTTTCAAAGTATACGTGCCAGACCCGGCAATGGCGCCGTTGGGGAAGTTCATAACAGTCCCGACTACGCCATTCGGCTGGAAGTAGAGTGACGTGCGCAGAGTTCGGGTAAACGCGACCCCGGAGGCAGCGTTCCAGACGACTTTGCCGCTCCATTTACCCGACAGGACATCCGCACTTCGAACCCGCGTATCGAATCCGCCAAATAAAATGGTCATCGTAAGGGCCAGAACGCCGAGCAGCACCCCAGCTAGGGCGCGTCCGTGCTTGGCAAAGAACAGTTTCAAGAAATGATTTTCCTCCAAAATTACGAGATGAACGAGAGTGGTGCCAACGCCCAGAGACCGAGTGGTTTCAACGTCCGGAGACCGAGTGGTGCCAACGTCCGGAGACCGAGTGGTGCCAACGTCCGGAGACCGAGTGGTTGAAAACCACTCGCTAGGTAAGGCGTCCTTCGGACGTCGGATTCGGAATCGGGAGCAGAGCAGGCAATCGGCCTGCATTCTTTACACCCGGAGGGTGCCTCACCTAGCGAGTGGTTTTTAACCACTCGGTCTCTCTCGCTATTTCTGGCTCGGACCACTGCGTCCAGTCCCCGACATAGAGAACTTCTTCTTCCAGCATCACCCCGAAACGCGCCCGGACGGCTGCGCGTACCTGGCAGGCAAGGGAACGCAGGTCAGAGGCGGTCGCACCGCCGGCGTTGACGAGAAAGTTGGCGTGTTTTTCTGAGACTTCCGCTCCGCCGACGCGCAGACCTTTCAGCCCGCAGGCTTCGCTCAGGAAGCCGGCAGGGATCACGCCCGAATCTCTCATGCCGGAAGTTAGGCTTGGGACGCGCTCGGCCAGCGCTCGATCAACCACATTTTTAAAGAACGATCCTGCTGAGGGAGAGAGGGGCTGCTTGGCCCGGCGCTGGGCCTGGTAGAGCTTCGCACGCGCCACGATCTCTTCAGGATCGCCGCGCTCGGTCAGGTGCAGGACGCAGGAGAGAAGCACGGTGCTCCCACCTCCGGAGCGGCGCAGGCGGCTGTCCCGGTAGGAAAACTCCATCCATTCCGGTCCAACGATCTGGTCGGTTCCGTCGGCAAAAACCCGCAAGGATTTGACCAGGGGTCCAATATTGCCCCGGTACGCCCCGGCATTGCTGACCAGAGCGCCCCCGACGGTGCCAGGGATACCAATCGCCCACTCCAGCCCGCCAAAGCCCGCCCGGGCGGTCTGCAAAAAAAGCGAGCCGAACGAGACGCCGCTTTCCGCCCGCGTCTCCTCACCCACCACGCAGCCCTTGCACCGGTTCTGGATCACCAGGCCATCGTAACCCGCATCACTCATCAGCAAATTCGAGCCGTGCCCGATAAACAAATAGGGAATGGCATGCACCGTGCACAGGCCAAGCACCCGGGCCAGCATCTCCACATCCGAGGCCGCCCAGAACCAGCGGGCCGGGCCGCCGACTTTGAGCGTCGTGTGCCGGGCCATCGTCTCACCATGCTGCAAAGAGGTGCCGAGGGCCTCCGAGAGAATTCGTTCCGTGTCCGGCATTTCCATGTGCATAGTCGGCTTCATAGTCAGCATATAGTGTAACACAGGAATGGGTGCGTTGGCAAGGGTAGTTTAGCTACTTGATGTTCGGCACCAGGATAACTTTGCCGTAAACGGTCCGGGACTCGGCCAGCTCCAGGGCGGCAGCCACTTTCTCCAGAGGAAACCGGGCAGCGATCTGCGGCTTCAATACGCCCTGAACCAGCAGGGCAATGAGCTGCCCGAAATCCTCTCTCAGCCGCGCCCGGAAGGCGGCGCGGCCCACCGTATGCCCGGCCCATATGTTGTAGAAAACCGCTTTGCGACCGTCGGGCAGCAGATTCCACAAGGCAAGCCGCGCAATAAGTAGCAGGAAAGATTTCAGCACGGAAGCTCCCTCCTCCCTGGCAACGGACGCATTTCCGTAGCAGAGAAGCGTGCCGCCGGGAGCAAGCATCTTGTAAGAAGCGAGAACTCCCTTCCCGCCGACGTGATCGAAGACGGCATCCACTCCCCCTGGGGCAAGGAGGTGCAGGCTTTTTTCCAGATCCGGGTCGTTGTAGTCGAGTGGTTCCACGCCGCTCTCCCGCAGAGCATCGTGATGACGGGGGGAGGCGGTGCCGATGACACGGACACCGGCATGTCTTGCGAGCTGACCCAATATCGATCCGACGCCGCCGTTCGCCCCATACACGACAATTGTCTGCCCGCGCTGGATGCGTGCGGTGCGGTGGAGCATCTGCCAGGCCGTGATGCCGCTCACGATCAGCGTTTCCGCGTCGGCGGGATCGATTCCCTCCGGGACGGGCAGCAGGTCTTCCACAGGCAGCAGGATATGGCTGACCCAGCCACCAATTTTCGTGAGTGCGGCAACGCGTTTCCCGACCAGGGAATCAGGCACTCCCCCTCCGACCGCCCTCACGGTGCCGACCAAATCGTAACCGGGAACAAAGGGGAACTTCGGCTGACCGGGATATTTACCGCGCCGCATCTGCTGCTCTGCAAATGAGATGCCGCTGGCCTCGACCTGCACGAGTACCTGCCCGGCGGCCGGGCTATTCAGGGCGTGTCGGTGGACCCGCAGACCGCTCGGTTCGACAAGGCCCGGCAGAACAATTTCTGTGACCTCTAAATCTTTATCTTTCATAACTTTATCTTTCATAACTTTTCTTTTCTTATTTTGCAGCCCAGGCGTTCAGTAAATCCCGCATGGCCTGCCTCCCCAGTAGTTTGACTCTTTCTTCTCCGCCGCCGATCCGTCCCAGCATTTCTATACTGATCAGCCCATGCAGCAATCCCCAGCCGATTTCCACGGCGGCCGCCGGATCGGGCAGAACGACCTGCTGCTCACTCGCCCAGGATTCAAAGCTATTCTGGACGATGTCGGCAACGAGAGTCGCCCCGGAGAGGGTCTGATCTAGTGAGACTTCCGCGCTGTTCCACCCGTGCATGAGCTGGTAGAGTTCCGGCTGGCCGTAAGCAAAGGTGATATAAACATCACTCAGCCGCAATATCCGCGCATTTGCATTGCTCTCTTGTGTACCGGCTTTCCGCACCGCAGCCGCCAGAAGCGCAAAGCCCTGCGCTTGCAGTTCCCCCAGAAGTGCAGCTTTGTTTGCGAAATACTCGTAGATAATCGGCGGCGTATACTCAATCACTTCCGCCACACGCCGGATAGTAACGGCCGACCAGCCTTCTTCGCGGGCGATTTTTCCCGCTGCTGTCAGGATACTCTCCCGAACTGCCTGTTTCTGACGCTCTCGCCGCTCTTTGACACTCAATTTCTAACCTCAATAGTATTTCTAACGCTGTTATATTATTTTAGCGCACGAATACTAGAAAGTCAAGGATTTCTGCAAAATCTTCTGGTACACTCTGTCTGTGACTGAAATCGAACTGCTGCATGATGAAATCCGCACCTGCCGCCGCTGCGAAACGGACGGATTCCCGATCTCTCCCCCGCCCATGGTCTGGGGGCAGGTACCCGCCCGCTTTATGCTGATCGGGCAGGCTCCCGGGCTGAGCGATCTGCGCGGGGCGCGAATGTACCTGGGCCCGGCGGCCCGCAAGCTGTTCGGCTGGCTGGCCGAGGCCGGATTTGCGGAAACGGATATCGGAACAATCGTCTATATGACCGCTCTGACCAAATGCTTCCCGGGGCGGCTCCCCGGGAAAAGTACCGACCGTGCCCCCTCGCCCAAGGAGCGGGCCAATTGCCGCCCGTGGCTGGATGCCCAGTGGGAGCTGGTGCAGCCGCGCGTCGTGCTGCTATTTGGCAAGCTGGCGATCGATACGTTTCTGCCTAAGATGCCACTGGAGATGGCGGTCGGGAATACATTCGATGTCGACGGCGTTACCTATGTTCCCCTGCCCCATTCTTCCGGAGCCAGTACCTGGCTCAACGATCCCGGCCACCGTGCACTTCTGGTGGAAGCAATCGAGCGGGTGCGCGAGCAGCGGCTGAAGCATATGTGAAGGGGCTGAGGGCGAGCGGCCACAGGCTCGTTCCTGAAGGGCTAGGTCATTCTAGATTTGCCTGACATCATCCCTGCAACTTTCTCGCTCCCGCCGTGTCAATGGAGATAAGACAAGATGATTACTCTGACTTTCACCACATTGCTGCTGATCGGCATATTTGGCCTGCTGGCGCAGACGCTGCTTGGCGGGGCACATAGCGGTCATGGTCATGGCGGCCAAAGTCATGGTGCGCAGGCACATGGGCAGCACCATTCGGAGCACTCGCAGGGCCGGGACTTCTCTCTGCTCTGGTCACTGCTGTCGCCACTGACATTCTTTAGCCTGTGTCTGGGGATTGGGGCGACGGGGCTGCTGCTGAAACCCCTGCATCTAGCGATGGGAGCCGTCGCGGCGGCGGCTCTGCTGGGCGGAGGGGTCTTTTACGGCCTCCTGATTCGCCCGCTGATGAGCTTTGTGTTCAAGTTTGCTTCCAAGCCCAGTGATGCTCTGGAGGGTACGCTCGCACGAGAGGCCGAAGCGCTGACTTCCTTTGATGCGTTCGGCAAAGGCCTGGTGCGGCTCACCGTGGACGGGCAGATCGTGCGGATTATCGCAACCCTGGAAGACAGCGACCGGGCCGATGCGCAGCCTGTGCAGCGCGGCGAAAAACTGACTGTGACCAGTGTGGACGGTCGTACCAATTCGTGTCATGTGACGAGATTGTAAATCCCAGAATACGCAGTCTCAGGATGCTCAATCGCAGAAAAGAGAAACCTCGATGGAACCCAGCTTGATTGTCGTTATCCTTCTCGTGATTTTTGCCGTGATCTTGCTGCCGGTGGTCTTCAGCCGCTTCCTGACCACGGTAGACGCCGGAACCATTCGGCTCGTCTCCCGCTTCGGCGGCAACACCGCCATTTACAAGGGGCCGGGGAAGGCCATCGAAGTGCCACTGCTGACTACCAGTACGACAATCCCCTCTAAAGCCATTAATATCGACCTGGATATTGCCGACCAGACCGCCGATGTCGACCGGTCAGGAGTGCCCAAGCCGATCAAGGTGCGTGTCCTGGCCTCTGCCATCGTCTCTGTCGGCGATTCCAGTGAGATGATTACGACGGCGGCGAATAAGTTCTTCTCCAAGCCGCCAGCAGAGCAGACGGCGACACTTTCCGACCTGCTGACCTCCACCGGGCGGCGGGCGGTCAACCTGCTGAACCACGACGAGCTTTTCTCGTCGAAAGCGCCGCGCGAAGTGGCCGCGCTGTCCCCAACTTCGAATGTCGCCCTGGCCGCCATTCCCGTCGAAGAAGATGACCGCCTGGCCTTGATCATCAAAGGGGCCTGCTCCCGGGAACTTCAAGATTTGGGGCTGGTCTTCAACTCTTTGAACATCAAAGAGGTGCAGAGCGAAGTCGCGGAGGCCCGGCGGCGGCAATCGGCAGTGGAAGCCAAAGCCAATGCCGACATCGTCTCTGCCGACCAGGAGCGGCGCGCGAAAGAAGCGCAGCTCGCCGCCGCCCAGGCAATCAATGACAAAGAGCGCGACCTGGAGCAGCGACGGGCCGAGAACGCCGCCACGGTCGCCGAAGCCGAGGCCAAGCGCCAGGACGCCCTCGCGATCCAGCGCGAAGCCGAGCTGAGAGCGACCCAGATCGCCCAGGCCAATGCCGACGCCGCCCGGGTGCGCATTCAGGCCCAGGCCGCCGCCGATGCCGAGGCAGTTAAGGTCCGCACCCTAGGACTGGCCCAGGCGGATGCGATCCGCGCCGTCAACGAAGCGATTCAGCAGGGCGGCAATGCCTACCTTTCGCTGAAACAGATCGAGATGATCCCACTGATCGTTCCAGCCATCGCCGAAGCTCTGGCGAACGCCAAGCTGATCAATATCAGCGGCGTTGGCGACGGGCGCGGCGCAGCCGGTGGGGCGACCGACCAGATCACCGGCGTGATCCAGACCCTGCTCGCGACCCAATTGGTCAGTGGCCAGCTTCGTCTAGACACTCCGCTGGAGACACCGATAGTCAAAAGCAACGGAGTCGAGCCGGCAGCCCCTGAGACGATCAAGCGGCGCTAACCAACGATTCACGCGAATTGCGAACATCTTAAAGAAAATCGCCGTAGGTAAGTTGTGACACTAAAACGTGCCAGCCGCTTCTTTCCACTTTTGACACTGTTTCTGCTGTGGCAAACGCTTTGTTTTGCCTCAGCGGAGACGGCTCATCCTCCTCCGCCAGTCATTTACGCCGCGCATTCGGCCGCGCACCACGGCAGCTCAGCGGCTCCGATTGAGATTGATGTTTCGGCACACCTCTCGGAGATAAATCTCCACTTCATTCCCATCCGTATTTCCCCACCGCTGCCCGCAGCGATAATCCCTTTTGCTTCTCCACCGCAGATCCGCACCCTCTTTTGCACCCTGCCCCGCACTCTTTCCAAATCACTGCGTACCGTTCTCGCCGGACCACGTGCTCCGCCGCTGATTCGAACAAGTGAGGACGAGTAGCTGAAAACTACTCGCTAGGTAAGGCGTCCTCCGGACGTCGGATTCGACTCCTACACCCGGAGGGTGCCTCATCTAGCGAGTGGTTTTCAACCACTCGATTTCCAACCACTCGTTTGGAACCACTCGTTCCCTCGGCTTCCCGCACAATTGACTTGCTTCGTACGACTACCAAAAGGAAGTTTTATGTCCCAAATAGACGGGCGACTGTGCCCTAAATGCCATTCCGGCCTGGAGCATCTGGAGCAGGCACATTGGATGATGAACCTGTGCCAGGAGTGTGGCTTTTTATGGCTGGAGGGAGACAATCTGGCCCACACAATACAGCATCTGCATCTGTCACCGGGCGACTCGGGCCTGGAGTTCTCCAAGCTGGGAGCGATCGTACAGAGAAACAAAAACAGCGGCACAAATTTCGCGAAAAAATAAGCGCAGAGACGGCTCAATGTGCATCACTTCGCCCCCAGTACCTGCACCTCGCCGGGACGAATCGTCACCGGCAGGGTGCGGGCCGGGCCGGACATGACGGTTCCGGCTTCTTCACAGATGCAGGCCGATCGGGTGAGGGAAAGAGAGTTCCGCCCTTGCGGCAGGTGGAAACCAGTACTTTCTGAATGGCAGGGTCATGGATAGAAAGAAGCATCGGGGTCGCATTCTAGTTCGTGCTGAGATTTGAGGTGGAACTGTGAGAATCTTACCCGGTATTTTCCTCTTTAGTTCGGAAGGAATCCACCCTGCTCATCGGGAAAGACTTTCCATAGCCAACGAATGGAAACTGAGGAGCATTTTATTATGAGCGCAACGCTCGACGTCATCGAAGAAGAAGAAAAGGGCCATGTCGCCCACACAAAGTCAGCGGAAACTCAGGGGTTACCGGGGAAGATGCGACGGCCAATTAAAGTGACCGTTATGGGCGCAGGCAGCGGCTTCACCCCAACTCTTGTGCGCGATATTCTGCAAATTCCCGGGGAGCAGGGCGGAACGATCGCTCTGGTAGACATCGATGGCGACCGGCTCGGAACGATGCAGAAGCTGATCCAGAAAGTCATGGATACCCAAAAGAAAACCAATTGGACCGTGGAAGCTTCCACCGACCGAACTCAGGTGCTGGCGGGCAGCGATTACATTATCTGCTGCATGGAAGTCAGCGGCACGGCAAATGTGCGCTTCGACAACGATATTCCTCTCAAATATGGTGTCAGCCAGTGTATCGGTGATACGATCGGACCGGGCGGGCTCTTCAAGTCGCTGCGAACGATCCCCGTCTGGCTGGAGATTCTTCAGGATGCCGAGCGGTTTTGTCCGCAGGCGATGGTGCTGAACTACACCAACCCCATGTCCATGATGTGCCTTGCCGCCGGGCGGACTTCGTTTCTGCCGGTCGTCGGCCTCTGCCACAGCGTTCAGGGCACAGGCCACCTGCTGGCAGGCCGCGCCGAAATCCCCTACGACGAAATGGTCTGGGAGTGTGCGGGAATCAACCACCTGGCCTGGTTCACGACCCTGGAGCATCAGGGCAAGGACCTATACCCGAAGCTGATGGAGCTGGCCAATCGCGACGTCTACACCACTGGAGACGGCCGTGAGGATTCGGATATCATCCGCAAAGACATGATGCTGCACTTCGGGGCGTTCATCACGGAGTCTTCCGGCCACCTGTCTGAATATCTGCCGTACTACCGAAAGCGTCAGGACCTGATCGACCGCTACACCCGCTCAGGTTACGACGGCACGACCTCATTCTACGCCGATAACTGGCCCACCTGGCGCAAAAATGCCGATGCCACCCGGCTGAAGATGCTCAGCGGCGAAGAGTCGATTGAGCACTCCCGCTCCTGGGAATACGGCTCGTGGATCATCGAATCCCGCGAGAAGGATGTCCCCCACCGCATCCACGGCAACGTCCTGAACTCCTTCGGCGACGGCGGCGGCACGCTGATCACCAACCTGCCCGCCGACGGCATCGTCGAAGTCTCCTGCATGGTGGATGCCAACGGTATCAACCCCACCCGCTACGGCTCCCTGCCGCCCCAGATGGCTGCCCTGTGTGCGTCGAACATGTGGATGTACGACCTCGGAGCGACCGCCGCCATTGAGCGCAGCAAAGAAGCCGCCATCCACGCCCTGCTGCTCGACCCCCTCTGCGCCGCCGTGTGCAGCCCGCGCGAGATCCAGGAGATGACCCTGGAGATGTTCGAGGCCGAAGCGGAGTACTTGCCAGGATTTAAGTAAAGACTAGACGGCCTCCTTCCGCTGGGAGGGAGGCCATTGTTTGGTGCTTTAGGAACAGTTAATGTCAATTCCTGGCCGAACGCGCGGAAATTTTCGTTTATCTCGGAAACTTCTCTTGCGCCTTATGGCGGCAGCGGCAGTTGTGGTGCTACTCGGTTTTTCTCTTCGTGCGTCTCTGGTCCATCGGATGATGCTCCCGCGCCTGATTCTCAATCAAGGAGGCAGTGTCATCGCAGTAGCGATTTCACCCGATGGCAAAACCATCTTTAGTGGAAGTGACCCCACACACGACGCCATGAGATCGAGGAATAACAAGGCAGCAGATGTGTTTGTCTGGGATGCTGCTTCCGGCAAAGTTCTTCATACACTCCATGAGTTCTACTGGCGCTCTAATGCCGTGGCAATTTCGTCGGATGGCAGGCAAGTGATCGCGGCGGGATATGTGGATCGCGACGCTGCTTCCCAATCTTCGAAAATGACACCGAATAAAATTGTCGCGTGGGATTGGCAAAGTGAGCAAAAGATTTGGACGATTGATGGCGATATGCCGCTCACCTTCTCCCCGAACGGCAGACTAATCGGTTGTGCTGACGGTATTCGTGAGTTTGGCACCAATAAACTGGTGATAAAGATTCCGGGGGGACTTCAACCCGACAGTCAAATCGAATTTTCGACGGATGGAACATTCTTTGGGTTCATTGGCAGGCCAACGCTGAACAAAAGCGGCTTTATGGAGAGCGGGACCGGCGGGAGATCAAGCTATTCGACGACGCGCCTGCATCTTTGGCGCACAGATACCGTTAAAGAAGTCAAAGACTTTCCGTTCACACGCATACGCGCTTTCGACATCGCGCGGAATGGTCTTTGGGTGGTGACTGTCGGCGATCCCCCGGACGGTATGACCGGCGGTACAGATGGCGGTATCGTGCGAAGGGTTGACATAAAAAGCGGAGTTGTCGCTTGGACACGAAAGCGGAGTTACAATGCGCCTGACCATGACCCGGATGCCGCTCTCAACTCAGTGGTCATTTCCCCGAATGGAAAATACATCGTGACGCAGAGTTTAAGCAATCAGCTCATCGTTCTGAATGCGGCCACAGGACGCGAGCTTTTCCGGCCTCTCCAAAGTCAAACCAACATCGGGGGCGCGTGGGCAATATCGGGTGGTATCGCTTTTTCTTCCGATGGTAAAACGCTTGTCAGTCGGTGCGGGCCGCAGTTATTGGTTTGGGATACGTCCAGACTTCAATGACACCGTCGCGGGCAGAAAGTCGAACTGCCTTTTTGCATGGTGCCTCAAGGGGGAGTTATGGGGGCGGAAGGCTGAGAAGGATTCCCCGCCCTGAACGGCGGGGCTAAAGAGGTGCAAATCCCCGCCTGCGCGGGCGAAGAATTTGGATATGCCTCTCTCCTTGCCCACGCAGGCGGGGGCTGACACTTCTAAAGCCCTGGGATTGCCCCCAAAAGCATTGATGCGGCAAAGTAAATGGATAACTTAATGGCTTTACGTTTCGCGATTTTGATAAATTGCCTGATATACTGTACCCTCGATTGACCCCCGCCCCATTCGGGTAACTATTCTCTACGACCTTCCATTCTTAATAGTAGATTCCTCAAGTAAGTCTCACGCGAGGTCTGAGCAGAGAGTTCCAGAGAAAGGCACCCCATGTCCCAGCACTCTTTTCGGTATGTTTTGATCGGCGGCGGTCTGGCCTCGGCGACCGCCGCGGAAAATATCCGCAAGTTCGATACGGACGGCACGATTTTGATCATCGGCTCGGAGCCGCATCCGCCGTACAACCGGCCACCCCTCTCGAAAGAGTATCTGCGCGGGGAAGCGGCGGCGGGGGACGTTCTCCCGGTACAGCCTCCTTCTTGGTATTTGGATAACCATGTCCGGCTGATGACCGGGACGACAGCGGTGGACGCGGATACGTCGGCGAAGACGGTGACGCTGAGCGGCGGCGAGACGATCCACTACGAAAAGCTGTTGGTCGCTACGGGGTCATCCCCTAGGAATCTGGATATTCCTGGCGTGGACGGACCAAATGTCTCTATGCTGCGGACCTGGGAAGACTGCGACCGAATCAATGCCCATCTGGGCAGCAAAATCGTTCTCGTGGGCGGCGGATACATCGGGGTGGAAGTTGCGGCGGACTTTCTGCAGAAGGGCGGGAAGGCCACGATTATCGAGCCGAGCGACCATTTGTGGAGCAAGTTTACGTCGCCAGAGTACGGGGCGTTTTTGAAGGCGAAACTGGAAGCGGCGGGTGCGGAGATTATTCTTGGTGACGAGGTCACGGAGATCACGAGCACTGGTGTCAAGACGAAAGCGGGCAAGGCGGTCGCGGGCGACCTGGTGCTGGTGGCGGTGGGGGTCAAACCGAACCTGGACTTCGCTCAAGCGGCCGGACTGGACGTGGACGAGAAGAAGAACGGCATCCTGGTCAACGAATATCTCGAGACCAGCGTGCCGGATGTCTGGGCAGCTGGGGACGCTGCGGGCTTTCAGGACCCGGTGCTGGGCAAGTTGTGGCGGGTGGAGCACTGGAACAATGCACTCTGGCACGGCGAGATCGCCGGGGCGAATATGGCCGGGCAGCATGTGGCGTACGATCACATCCCGAACTTCTTCTCCGATGCGCTGGACATCCATTTTGAGCTGTTCGGCGACCCGCAGGGCGGCAAGGGCGGCCTGTTTCACGGCGACCCGGCCTCCAACCGGTTTGACGAGCTCTATGTGGACAAGGACAACCAGGTCGTCATGGTAATCTCGGTCAACCCGCCGGAGAGCCTGCTGGGAACCCTGGAAAAGCTGCCGCGCGTCAAGCCCGCCGTGGACGGTCTGGAGGACCAGATCCGAAATGCAGACTTCGATCTGGAGATGCTTCTGGCCGTGGATTAAGTGCTGGCTTCGTCCCGATCTGGGTAAGCCTGCAAAATAAAGCAGGAGTCGGAGGGAGAGATGTCTGATAGGGTAGGAGCTACTTTTGAGGAGATCTATCAATGACCACCGTCGCTTTTGTCGGGTGTGCCCATATTCACACGCCCGGATTTATTCAGCTTGTCAACAGCCGCCCGGAGGTTCAATGTAAGAGTGTCTGGGATCACGACGCCGCTCGTGCCGCGAAGCGGGCCGCCGAGATGGGCGCACAGGTCGCTCCCGGTATGGCGGCGATTTATGCCGACCCGGAGATCGAAGCGGTCATCGTCTGCACGGAGACCAATCTGCATGAGCTGGTCGTGCTCCCGGCAGCGGCGGCAAAGAAGCACCTCTTTATTGAAAAGCCTTTGGGCTTCGGAGCTGCCGATGCGGCCAGGATGGCGGATGCAATCGAGAGCGCAGGGGTTATCTACCAAACCGGCTATTTCATGCGCGGCGATGCGAACTATATTTTCCTGAAACAGCAGATCGAAGCGGGCGCTTTCGGCAAAATCACGCGCGTACGCGGCAGCAACTGTCACAGCGGCGCATTAGGCCGCTGGTTCGACACGGAGTGGCGCTGGATGACGGACCCTAAGCAGGCAGGAGTCGGGGCGTTCGGCGATTTAGGGACGCACTCGCTGGATATTCTGCTCTGGCTGATGGGAGATGTCACCCAGGTCACCGCTCAGATTGACAACGGCACGGGGGCCTATGAGGGCTGCGACGAAACCGGCGAAGGCCTGCTGCGCTTCGCCAGCGGCGCGATCGGTACCCTCGCCGCCGCCTGGGACGATGTCGCAAACCCGGTCAGCCTGCTGATCAGCGGCACGGAAGGCCATGCGACCGTGCTGAACGGTCAGCTCTACTTCCAGAGCAGCCATGTCCCCGGCGCAGATGGTAAGTCGCCCTGGACGGACCTGCCTGCGAGCAAGCCCGCTGGATTCGAAGCATTCCTGGATGCGATCTCGGGCAAGAAAGATGTCGCTCTGGTAGGTGTCCGCGAGGCCGCCTACCGAAATTCCGTCATGGAAGCCCTATACGAAGGCGCACGCGCGGGGACATGGGTGAAGCCGAAGTAGAAATGCGGCTTGCAGGATTGGAACCCACCCCGACACTTGGGAACCCACCCCGACACTTGGGAACCCACCCTGACACTTGGGAACCCACCCCGCAGCAAGCTGCGACCCTCCCGAAACGGGAGGGTGAGCGGGAAGGAGGCAAAGTGTTAAACGATCTTAGTGGGCAGCTTTTCCAAGAGCCTACTTCAAGAAGATCAAACTGTGCGATTGCCTACCCGCCAACCTTCCCGTTTCGGGAGGGTCGCAGCTTGCTGCGGGGTGGGTTCCTTCAGCCGCCCCCGGCGGGACCGCCCATTGTTGGACTGCCCATTGTTGGACCGCCCATCGCCGGGCTTGCTTCTTGCGAGCCGACCGTACCAGAGGGCACGCCCGCGCTATTTCCGGCGGGCGAGGTCCCGCCACTGTTATTCCCCAGGCTGCCCGGGCTGCTTACGTTGTTGATTTGAGATCCGGGCGCGGGCCCGGATGGGGGGCTCATGCTTCCCGGTGCCCCCTGCGCCGCGGCAGCACCGGTTGTGTCAGCAGGCGTGGTCGAGGCAGCGGGATTCGCGACGGTCGTATTTTCTTTTCGGTAGCCGCTGGTGGCAACGATTGTCAGAAGGGCCAGCAGCAGCAGCCCGCCAATCACCCAGGGAAGATATTGCCGGACAGCAGCTTTTTCTTTGCGGACTCCCCGAAACTGGGCTTCCCGGACAGCACGTTTTTGCTGATCTTCGCGGGTTTTTTCCTTGGGATCTTCGTCCCGGCTGACTTGACGTTCCGCCATCTCTCGTTCCCCCATTTTCTATCCACTTTTTAAAACACTGTTCCCCAGGCCGCTCTGGGCCAAACGGATAGAGCATCTTGCTCAATGCTGGGTATACTCTTTCCCAGTGCTACACTAGGAAAAGATATATGCCGAACCCCTCTGCGCATCGTTTGGAAGACTTGATCGGTAACACGCCGCTGGTGCGCCTGTGCCGTATCGAGAAAAGTATTGAAGGCCTGGCCCCGGACGTTCAAATTTACGGCAAGGCCGAATTCTTCAACCCCGGCGGCTCCGTCAAAGACCGGCCTGCGCTGAACATGATTCTCGAAGGCGAAAAATCTGGCAAGCTGACCCCCGGTAAGATCATTCTGGATGCGACTTCCGGCAACACCGGCATCGCTTATGCCATGATCGGGGCGGCCCGCGGCTACACCGTGCGCCTTTGCCTGCCGCGCAACGTTTCCCCTGAGCGCAAGAAGATACTGGCGGCCTATGGGGCGGAGATCGTCTACACCAGCCCAGCGGAGCAGTCGGACGGCGCGATCCGCAAAGTCAAGCAGATGTATGCCGAAGACCCGGACCTGTACTTCTACCCGGACCAGTATGGCAACGATGCCAACTGGCAGGCGCACTTCAAGACCACCGGTCCGGAGATCTGGGCGCAGACGGAGGGCCGGGTCACGCACTTTGTTGCGGGCCTTGGCACGACGGGCACGATGATGGGTACGGGACGGTTTCTGAAATCCGTTTCCCCTTCGGTGCGATTGATCTCCATGCAGCCGGACTCGCCGTTCAATGGCCTGGAGGGCCTGAAGCATCTGGAGACGGCCATCGTCCCGCCGATCTACGACCCGACCGTGGCCGACGAAAATGTGGAATGCCGCACGGAAGATGCGTATGTGATGGTGAAGCGTCTCGCCCGCGAGGAGGGCCTGCTGGTCGGCATCTCCGCCGGCGGCAATGTCCACAGCGCGGTGGAGATCGCAAAGTCCGCTCCGGCTGGCAGCGTCATCGTCACCATCCTTTGCGACACCGCCGACCGTTACCTCTCCGAACGTTTCTGGACCGAGGGTGAAGACGAGCCGCATCCGCAGATATGATGCAGTCAAGAAGAGCCACACTATGGAAATTCGTACATTGGTCCCAGAAGATGCCGCCGCCTGTGCGCGGCTGATGGCCGAGGCCTTCGAGGGGGGTAAGCGGCCCGCACCGGTCGACGAGAACGCGAAAGAGAAGGCCGAGCCGAGCAGCACGACCTTGGGCGTCTTCGACGGAGCGCGTTTAGTCGCCGCCGCGACGATCCACGATCTGCACCTGGTCTGGGGCGAAGAGGAAGCCCCAATGGGCGGGATCGCCGGAGTGGCCTGCGCCGCAGATCAGCGGGGGCGCGGCCATGTGGCACGGCTGCTCGGGGAATCGCTGCGTACGATGCACGATTCGGAGCAATACCTGAGCGGTCTGTATCCATTTGCTTTTGAATTTTACAAAAAGCATGGCTGGGAATGGGTGGGCGAGAAACGCGAGCAGATGGTTCCGACGGCACAGATCAAAGCCGCTCCGGAGGGGAAATCCGTGCGCTGTTATGACGGCCCGGAAGCACTGGAGATCGTCCGCCCTGTCTACGCTGCGTTCGCCAGCCGTCATCGCGGGATGGCGACGCGACGCGACCCGATTCCAAACTTCTGGGATAAGGCACTCGCACACCGGGACAACCGTACGACGTATGTGCAGGTCTATCACGACCCGGCGACGGGGGCGGCAGAAGGGTATTTGACATTTCGCTACCCGGACGACGGAGACACCGGCCAGATCGGCGAGTTTTTCGCCAACACTCCCGCCGCCTATCGCGGCCTGCTTTCGGTGCTGCATTATTACGGAACGCAGGTGGCCAAAGTGCAGTTCAGCGCTCCTGCCGACGACCCTCTGCCACTTTCGGTGATGCACTGGGATCTGGAGACCAAAGTCCGCCCGCTTTTTATGGGCCGGATCGTGGATGTCGCCGCGGCTTTCTCTGCACTGCGTCCTGACCCGGCCCTGGCGGGTGAAATCGTCCTGCAAGTGGCCGACGGACAGTGTGAGTGGAACCAGCAAAGCTTTGCGATCATGATCGAAACCGGCCACGTGTCGGTGATGCCCACGACGAACGCTCCGGGTATCACCTTGGATATTCAAGCCCTGACGCAAGCCTACTGGGGCCAGCCGTCGCTGAAGTTACTGCGGACTGCGGGCTGTCTCTCAGTAGCGGACGAGGCGCAGTACGCTTTGCTGTCCCGCCTGCTGCCGCCGAGTATTTGCTACTTGAATGACTTTTTCTAGGGTGCGAAGACTTATGGGGCGCAAGGCTTTTGGAACCCACCCCGCAGCAAGCTGCGACCCTCCCGAAACGGGAAGGTGGGCGGGAAGTGGACAGAGTGTCTATTGCTCTTGGTGCAGGTTATGTCAAGCAAGTTATGTCAAGAAGATCAAACTGTGCGATTGCCTTCCCGCCTACCTTCCCGTTTCGGGAGGGTCGCAGCTTGCTGCGGGGTGGGTTCCAATCCTGCGGGGTGGGTTCCAATCCTGCGGGGTGGGTTCCAAAAGCCTCCCATCCCACGAGTTGACAACCGCCAGCGGGGATGGTAAGGAATACGGGGTGTGGATATGCTGCGGTGCTGTGTATTCAGGATTGTTTTCGAACAAAGTGGAGGTACGCTGGATTTCGGATGAGCCGTCCAAAGACTAATTAAATTATGCCAATCCAAATTACACCCGAACATGACGCCGCGATCCGTGGCCATGCGGCAAAAGACTATCCCCACGAGTGCTGCGGCTTTCTTGTCGGCAAGTCTCTTGCTGGCACTGCTGGGGGCGAAACGGTGACAGTCGCCCATACGGTTCCGGCGGCTAACCAGCGGGAGGACTCGCCGCGGAACCGCTTTGAGATCGATCCGGGGGAACTGGTCAAAACCGATCGGGCGGCCCGAGCGGAGGGGCTGGGAGTCATCGGGTTTTACCATTCGCACCCCGACGCTCCGGCGATGCCGTCCGAGTTCGACCGGGAACATGCCTGGCCGGGGTATTGTTATGTGATTGTTTCAGTACGTGCGGGCCAGACTGCGGAGATGCGGAACTGGCTCCTGCGCGATGACCGTGTGAGATTTGAAGAAGATGCGATACGACCAACTGAAGACGAACTTACCGAGGAGACGATTTAGATGCCAGTGAAGATACTCGTACCCACCCCGATGCAGCGGTACACGATGAACAAAGAGGAAGTCGAAGTCGGCGGCGCGACCGTGGACCACGCTCTGCGCCATCTGGCGGAGAACTATCCCGATATTACCAAGCACCTCTTCAATGACGACGGAACGACGCGGGCGTTTGTGAATGTCTATGTCAACGATGAGGACTCACGCTACCTGCAGCAGGGGAATACCCCGGTCAAGGATGGCGATACGCTGACAATCGTGCCGAGCATTGCGGGCGGCTTGGATGCAGTAGGAGCGGGCGGCTCGCCTTCGTTTCACCTGGAAGTGAATCCGGAGACGATGGAGCTGTCCAATGACGAGATCATGCGTTACTCGCGGCACTTGATCATGCCGGAAGTGACCATGGAGGGCCAGAAGCGGCTCAAAGCGGCCAAAGTGCTGTGCATCGGAACGGGCGGCCTCGGCGCACCGCTGACGATGTATCTGGCGGCAGCAGGGGTCGGAACCATCGGGCTGGTGGATTTCGACACTGTGGATGTGACCAACCTGCAGCGGCAGATCGTCCACCGCCAAAGCTCCATCGGCCTGCCGAAGATCGACAGCGCGGAGCAGACGCTGAAGGAGATCAACCCGTTTGTCAATATCGTCAAGCACGAAGTCATGCTAACGTCTGAGAACGCGCTGGAGATACTCAAAGACTACGATGTGATCGCGGACGGCACGGATAATTTCCAGACCCGCTACCTGGTCAACGATGCCTGCGTTCTGCTGGGCAAGCCGAATGTCTACGGCTCCATCTTTCGGTTTGAGGGGCAGGCCAGCGTCTTTTACGCCAAGGACGGTCCCTGCTACCGCTGCCTGTATCCGGAGCCGCCCCCGCCGGGACTCGTTCCGTCGTGTGCCGAAGGCGGTGTACTGGGAGTCCTGCCGGGGATTATTGGCGTCATCCAGGCGATTGAGGCGGTCAAGCTGATCCTCAGCGAAGGCCAGACGCTAGTCGGGCGGCTGCTGCTCTTTAATGCGCTGAAGATGTCGTTTCGCGAGCTGAAGCTGCGGAAGAACCCGGAGTGCCCGATTTGCAGCGAGCATCCGACCCTCACCCATCTGATCGACTACGACGAGTTCTGCGGGATTGGACGCGGCAACGAGGTCGAGGCCCCGGCACAGAGCGAGACGATCTCGGCGAAGGAGCTGAAGGCCAAGATGGACCGGGGCGATAAGTTCACACTGCTGGATGTCCGCGAGCCGTACGAGTATGCGATCGGGCATATCCCAGGCTCGAAGCTGGTCCCGCTCGGGTCGGTTTCGGCGCGGCTGCACGAGTTCAGCAAGTCCGAGAATATCATTCTCCAGTGCAAGTCCGGAAAGCGCTCCTCGGATGCGCTGCAGATCTTCAAGGCCGCCGGGTTCGAGAATCTGCAGAATCTCACCGGCGGCATTCTCGCCTGGTCGGACGATGTCGACCCGACCGTGGCTAAGTACTAAGGCCCTCAAAGACAACGGCCTGATGGATTGTCACTGACGGAACGGTGACATAGCAGTAGCGGCCGTCTTGCGTGAATGGAAGCTCCTCACCCGAGGGGAAAAGGCTCACGCGGGACGGCGCGGTCTCAGTCCGCAGCGCAAATTCGACCCCGCACACCGGAATGGCGTCCTCGATGAACTCGTTCGCCGCCGTGCGCCGCTGCGGCTGGAAGCTGATCAGGTGGACGACCAGGCGGTTCTCAGCAGCCTGGCGCAGCACGGAGATCTCCATCGACGCCGGAACGTTGCGAAGTGGCTTTACCAGCGGCTCAGGCAGAAGAATATCCAGCAGGCTCCGGGCAATGTTCTTGTAAAGGTAGAAACCGTCCTCCCGGTACCCCTGAAAAAGCGCGGCGTAGACATAGGCGATCTTTTCGTCGGCGGACAGCACCGCGACGGGGAATCCCGTGGGCTTGTCGGCAGGGGTCTGTGCATGCGAGGAGAAATGGCCCGGGGCACGGTTGAAGTATGGCTGCCAGACCTCCCCCAGCATTGAGGCGCCGTGGACGGCTTCGACATAGCTTCCCGGCTGGTAGTTGACGAACTCCGTATCCGGCTCCCCTGCCCCGAGAAGATCCCCAAGGCGCATATAAGAAGGCTTCCACGGGCAAGGGCCCAGGTAGCGAACGGGGGAATGTGGCAGCTGAAAGCTGCCGCCGCTGAGGGTCGCTTTATGCGAAAAGAGCACGGACCCGCCGCCATTCAGATGTTCTTCTAATTTGGCTGACATCTGAGCGTCCAGCAGGCCGTCGTCCGGAACGATCACCAGCTGGTAACGACTGAGGTTGTCACGGTCCGGCGTTTCGCCGTTCCACTGGTGCTTCAGCGCCGCCAGCGTCGCCGCCGCTCCCTCGAAGCCAGCGCTGACTGTGCCGATACTCATCCCTCCGACTCCCTCGGCTCCCTCGGCTTGACTGGATGGGAGTAGCAGCACCGCGATATCCGCCAACGGCTCCGCTCCGACGCAAACCGGCTCCAGAGCTTCCACTTTAGCGAACACCTCCCCGATGACCTGATACGCGCCTTTGTCCAGTGTGCCGCGCGGATGAAGCTGATCGCCGATATTGACAACTCCGCCCGCCGCCAGGATCGTCGCCGCTTCGTAGTCGAGCTGCGGCACGGTCTTCAGACCACCAAAGTCCGCCCAGGATTTGTGAAACCGGGCCGTCATGCCCTGAATCGGGCGTGGATAGGTGCGAACCAGGCGTGCCCAGGTGGGGAAGAAGTGGTAGCCCCAGCCTCCCGTCGTGAGGGACTCGATCTCCAGCTGCGTGAGGACATCGAGTTCGCGGTAGACGGAAGGTGTGACACGCGCATTGAAAAACGTGGTCGCATTCGGGCGCAGCTGTTTGCAGAGCTTCGCCAGCCGGGTCGTGTACTCACGCATAATGTCGAAGCTCTGCTGCCGATGCGCGGCTTTGTCATCGCGCGAGTGGCCGGATTTTTCCAGCCGGGTCAGGCACTTCTCGCAGAAGCAGCCTGGGTCGGGCGGATAGTAGCACATATCGTAGAAGAGGCCGTCGGCATCATAATCCCGCAGGATTTCTTCGGTCTGTGCCGCCAGATAGTCCACATACTCCGCGTTATTCATGCAGACCTGATACCACGCGGCCTCGTGGGCGTTCGGCCCCCAGAGCCGACCATCTTCCAGCCGGCAAATGAGATCCGGTCGGGTGAGGCCGATCTGCTGATCGACGCGCACAGAGAGATAGACCGGAGCCGCAATCCCACGCTTTTTGCAGGCCTCGATTTGCGCCCCCAGCAGATCGAATTGGAGGCTTGGGTGCATCACTCCCGCCTTGGTCGGGTAATAGCTCATGCCATGATGGCACTTACCAAACAGTGTCACCCAGTTGACCCGCGCCTCAGTCAGAGTATCGCCAAAGATGTCGGCATCGAAGCCGGCGCCGACATCAGGGATTTCCGGAGCAGTGTGAAAGTCGAGATGGATCTGCCGGAACCGGCTTGAGACCAGTTCGGCTGCGGAGGGGAGTGTCATGATGGTTTCCTCGATGAAGTGAAAAATCTCGAATTTCGTTCGCGTAAGTTTGCAGCAAGGTCCGGGTCAGAGCGTACATTTCTTTGTATTCATTGGGGAGGGAAGCCGGCTGGAAGCGATTGGCAAAGGTAGAGATCGGGGAGGCCCAACAGAGATAGTAAGCGACGGGCAGTCCCAGCACGGTCTTGATGGACTTTGACTTAAGAACGATCTCCGCAAGGCTTTTCGGCTCGACCCCATTGCGAGGATGGCGCGGGCGGCCTCCGCAAGAGGCGGCTCTTTCGTGAAGTGACAGCGGCCACCGATGGCCTGGGTTCCTAAAACGGTATTGAGCCTGGGCATCCAGTCCGATTTTTGCCGCGGAGCGAGCACGCAGGATGAGGGGAAAAAGAGAGCAGCCAAGGCAAGGAGGGCTGGGAAGCTGGGTCGAAAAGCCAATTTCAAGATAGTTTTCCCCACAGTCTCTGCCTGGAAGAATATCCGGCGTGAAACACCCCTACATCAATCCGCGCAAGTCGCCGATAATATAAGCAGGCTTCCACTCCGGCGGAGCGGCGGCGGCTTTTTCCGCACTTGTCACCCCCGTCAGCACGAGGACAGTCAGGGCACCTGCGCGGCGCCCAACGGCGATATCCGTGTCCAGACGATCGCCGATCATGACGCTCTCCGGGGCGGTGACATGGGCGACTTCGAGGATGGCCTCATAGGCGTGTGTCTCCGGCTTGCCAATTGTGATCGGCTCACGCCCAGCGGCAGTCGCCAGTGCGGCGACAAGTGAGCCGCCGCCAGGAATTTCGCCAACTTCCATGGGGAATGTCGCATCACGGTTTGTGGCGATAAACTGCGCGTGCCCCCGCGTGATGGCGGCGTGGGCAAAACGCAGCTTGTCATAGGTAAACTGCCGATCAATGCCGATCACAACGTAATCGATGTCGCCGGGGTCCACGCTATCGGGCTGTGTGATACAGACAAGACCACCCGAAGCAGTCAGCTCAGCGGCCAGGCCCGGTTCACCGATGACGTACGCAGAGCGGCCTGCCGCACCACGCCGCTTCAAATACAGGGCTGTCGCGTAAGCCGACGTAAAAATCGCACTTTCGGGGACGATCAGGCCATTGACCTGAGCCAGCTTGACGCAGTAGTCGGCACGGGTACGGCCAGAGTTGTTGGTGAGGAAGTAGACCTGTTTCCCAGCTTCCTGCAGACGGTTCACAGCTTCGGCGGCATAGGGAATGGCGGTATCGCCCAGATACATCACACCATCGAGGTCGAAAACGTAGACGCTAGGGGCCTGAGATAGATTTAAAAACACGCGGGAGTGTAGCATATCGCGTGGAACGTTGTCAAATCGAAAAGCCGTCAAATTAACCGGGTATTTACCTGTGGGGCATGCTAAGCGGTTCAACCAGGGACATGCTGGGGTAATTTTAAACTGGGAACATAGTGGCATTGGCACTCGTCATAAACACAGCGTTATTTATACAATACAAACTATCTGCGTTCGAATCGCAGAGCTTAGAAGAGACACACTATGAAAACAACGATGGAATTAAATACTGAGCAAAGCGTTTTTGCGCTCCAGCATATCGACTCCGGTGAATACATCTGTCTTTTGCAGGAAGGTATCGACTATCTAGCCTGTTTTTCCGACGGAGACAGTGCTCTCGAGTTCCGGTCCCTGCTCGGCCTGCACGAGCATGTCGATCTATGCTCGACCACACTAGATCGCAGCCCGTTCTCTCATTTCTGGCTGGACGGGGAGAGCGTTAACCTTCCGCACGTGCCGGAGCTGGCAAACTAAGTTTGCTGCGAGTTACGATTTGATGTGACAGAAAAAGAGGCCTGCTTCCAGGGGATTGGAAGCAGGCCTCTTTTTGGTTTGGGGAGATTAGAAATGCAGCCCGACGGCGACGATCACGCCGTCGGCACGCTGGACGGCCTGATACTTGGCACTGACGGAGATCAGGCCGGTCGGCAGGCTGTAGCCCAGCTCGCCGTAGCCGCCGAAGCGGGTGGACGTGGAGAGCTGGTCGGTGAATGAATCGTTACGGTGCTGGTTCAGGAAGTAGTACCCGACCCCTGCTCCGGCATACACGCCGCCGCCGAGGCTCACCTGCGCACCGGCCGTCACCGGAATGATCGTCGAATGCCCGCCGGACTTGGAGCCAGTTTCGACTCCGATGCTGAACACGGCCTTCAAGGGAGTCGGGTTCGGAATCGGCAGGCCGTAGTGGAACTCAATGTCCAGCTGGGTGCTGCCGCCCGCCGATTTAGCCGCGCCGCTGGAGGGCAGAAAGACGCCTGCCGTGATGGTGTTCGGGCTGCCGAGAATCGGCAGGGCCGGGCCGGGTGCCGCCGAAGCGGAGGTGGCGGCGGCAACGCTGAGGCCGGCGAATGCCAGTGACGTATAAAGTGTGCGTAGAGTCAATTTGGTATTTCTCCTGTGTTGCTTATGCTCGTGTCGTTTACAGCTGAACCAAACGGGCCGTTTCCATGCCGTCGATCAGGCGAATCTGCTCCATAAGGCTGTCGGGGAGGGCGGCATCGAGCTTGAGAACCATCACCGCCCCCTGCCCTTCGCTCTCGCGCCCGACATGCATCCCGGCGATGTTAAAGCCGTTGTCACCCAGAAGTGTGCCGACTTTGCCGATAATCCCCGGTTTGTCCGTATGCTGCGTGATCAGCATCGGGCCGCTGGGGCGGATATCCACGCGGTAGCCGTCAATGTACAGGATACGGATATTATCTTTGCTGAAGACCGTGCCGCAAATCTCCCGCTCGCCGCTGCTGGCTGCGGTCTTGACCCCCCGCTTGCGGACCGTCAGGACGCAGCCCTGGCCTTCGCCGGTCACCGGAGTGTGGCTTTCGGTAATCTTGATGCCACGGGCGGCGGCAAGGGCGGGTGCGTTGACGTAGTTAACGCTTCCCGGCAGGATTGGGTCGAGCAGACCCTTCAGCACGGCGCGGGTCAAGTGCACGGTGGGCAGGTTCTCGAAGTCCCCGGCATAGATGACTTCCACATCGCTGATGCTGCTGGAAGTCAGCTGAGCATGGAGGCTGCCGATCTTCTCTGCGAGCGTCAGGTAGGGCTGCAGGCGCCCCAGCATCTCGGCGGAGACGGACGGCATATTCACAGCGGCGCGGGCGGGCTTGCCGGCGAGGACGTCGGCGATCTGCTCGGCGATGTCGATGGCGACATTCACCTGCGCCTCTTCCGTACTGGCTCCAAGGTGCGGGGTAGTGATGATGTTCGGGATACCCAGAAGAGGGTTGTCGGCGGGAGCCGGCTCGGTGGAAAAGACATCGATCGCGGCACCGCCGATGCGTCCGGCTTTCGCGGCTTCCGCCACGGCGGCTTCGTCCAGAATGCCGCCGCGAGCGACATTGATCAGGCGGACCGTCGGCTTCATCAGGGCCAGCTTCTCGGCATTGATCATGCCGGTGGTCTCTTTGGTCTTGGGCACATGGACCGTGATATAGTCCGATTCTTTGTAGAGCGTATCCAGATCAACCAGCTGAATTCCCAGGGCTTCGGCCTGCTCCGGCTTCAGGTAGGGGTCATAGCCAATGACTTTCATCTCAAACGACTGCAGACGCTTGGCGACTTCGCGGCCGATTTTGCCCAGGCCGATGACGCCGAGGGTCTTGCCGTAGACTTCCGACCCCATGTACTTCTTGCGGTCCCACTTGCCGCCCCGCAGTGCGCCGTCCGCCTGCGGGATGTGGCGGGCAAGGGCCAGCAGCATCGCGACGGTCAGCTCAGCAGCAGCGAACGTGTTGCCGTCCGGGCTGTTGACGACGAGGATTCCCCGGTTAGTTGCGGCTTCCACATCGATGTTGTCTACCCCGACCCCGGCGCGTCCAATGATCTTCAGCTTATCAGCGGCGGCAATGATCTCGCCGGTGACTTTGGTTTCGGAACGCACCGCCAGCGCGTCATAGTCGCCGATAATGGCAGCTAGTTCGTCTTTGGCGAGGCCGATTTTGACGTCGACGTCCGCAACTTTTCTCAGAATCTCGATACCCTCGGGGGCGATGGGGTCAGCGACCAGTACCTTCGGCATTGGTTAGTATTTCCTTTTTCTAAAAACTGTTTCTAAATATTATCGACGTCTGCATTTTAAGAGAGTCATTGTGCTTTGCGGCCCACCCCGACACTTGGGAACCCACCCTGACACTTGGGAACCCACCCCGACACTTGGGAACCCACCCCGCAGCAAGCTGCGACCCTCCCGAAACGGGAGGGTGAGCGGGAAG
>JANXMY010000076.1 GCA_025354405.1 Armatimonadota bacterium | reverse complement strand
TCTTCTGGATGGGGGTCTATCCGGGCCTGAGTGATCTTCACAAAGACTATATGCTGTCGGTTCTGCATGAATTTGCCCGATCGCCCAAGCGCGAGCTGGCGGTGGTTTAAGATGCGCTGCCTGGTTACGGGAGCGACTGGTTTTTTAGGTTCGCATCTTCTGGCACGCCTTTTGAATCAGGGCTGCGAAATCGCGGTAACTGTGCGAGAGGGCAGCAATTGTTGGCGGATTGAACCGCTTTTGCCACAGGTAACACGGATCCAGACCGATCTGAATCATATTGCGGCGGCGGCGGCGCAGGTTCGGGACTTTCAGCCGGAAATTATTTTCCACCTTGCCTGGACCGGCGGTAACAGCGCCCGCTATAATGATGATGTCGCACAGATTCGGGCCAACCTGCCGGGGAGTCTCGATCTGCTGCAACTTGCAGCGGAGGTCGGAGCGAAACGCTGGGTCGGCTTCGGGTCAGCAGTGGAGTATGGCACTTGCAGCGGTTTGATCTCAGAAACACTGATCCCAGTGCCGACGACGCTATATGGAATCAGTAAATATGCGCTTTGCCTGATGACGGAAAAGATTTGCTCGCTCGACAGCCTCGAATTTGCCTGGATACGGCCTTTCTGGACATTCGGCCCGAAGGACGATGGCTTACGGCTTATTCCGATGCTCATCCATAAGTTACTAGCGGGAGAGCGGCCGGCACTCACACCTGGAGAGCAGCTCTGGGACTACCTGTATGTGGACGATGCCGTGGAGGCGATTGTCCGCCTCGGAATGGAGCCAACGGCGTCGGGTATTTTCAACTTAGGTTCCGGCGAAGCAGTGAGTGTACGCTCGATCGCTGAGCAGATACGAGATAAGATAGATCCGGCACTGCCGCTTGGATTTGGCGAGATCCCTTACCGGCCCGATCAAGTAATGCATCTGCAGGCCGATATTACGAAACTAATTAGTGCGACTGGGTGGCGTCCCCAGGTGAGCCTGGCCGAAGGCCTCAGCCGCACGATCGATTGGCACCGATCATTCAAAACCATGCCGGAGCAAGTACAATGAAGGCCTCGGATTATATTGCACACTTTTTGAGGGAGCGCGGCGTCCCCTGCGTCTTCGAAATGGCGGGCGGCATGATTACGCATATGCTCGACTCGATCTACTCGGTCGGCGGCATCCGGATCGTCAGCGTTCACCATGAGCAGACCGCTGCCTTTGCCGCCGAGGCCGCTGGGCGTATGACCGGCATCCCCGGCGTGGCGATGGCCACCAGTGGGCCGGGGGCGACCAACTTGCTGACGGGAATCGGGAGCTGTCACTTTGACTCGACCCCTGCTGTCTTTATTACCGGCCAGGTCAATCGTCATGAGCAGAAGGGAAATAGGGCGATTCGGCAGCTCGGTTTCCAAGAGACGGACATCGTGGCAATGGCGGCACCTATCACGAAAGCCGCCTGGCAGGTGAACGACCCGCACCTGCTGCCTCAAATGCTGCATGACGCGTTCGAATTGGCCGTCAGTGGCCGGCCCGGCCCCGTTCTGCTGGATATCCCGATGGATGTTCAGCGCGTCGACATTACGCCCCCCAACTCTTTCCAGGACTCGCTGGTCAGCTGCACTGTTCCTCCCGCGCAGCTCAAAGCATTGTTCGCCCAGATGGCAGCCGCGAAGAAGCCTCTCATTTTAGCGGGAGGCGGCATCCGCTCCGCCCGTGCGGCGGAAGCCTTTCGAGAGTTTGTACACATCGCTGGCGTTCCGGTCGTCCACTCCCTGATGGGTGTGGACGTGCTTCCCTACAGTGACCCACTGCGTATCGGCTTGATTGGCTCCTACGGTAACCGCTGGGCAAACCATGCCGTCGGCCAGAGCGATTTCCTGCTCGTGCTGGGCAGTCGCCTGGACGTTCGCCAGACCGGGTCTGAAACCGAAGCCTTTAAGGGCGACCGGATCGTTTTCCATGTGGATGTGGAGCCAGGCGAGATCAATAACCGGGTCACGGGCTGCGAGGCGATTATTGCCGACCTGCCTGCATTTTTCGCATCAGCTCTCCCTGCCGCGAAGGACGTTCGCTGGCCGGACCGGAGTGAATGGCTCCGCAGCATCGCAGCACTGCGTGCCGAATGGCCGGACACGAGAGAGCTTCCAGATATTGAGGGCATCAACCCTAACAAACTCATGCATGCCCTGTCTGCGTATTCCCAGGGTGCTTCGGCGTATGTGATCGATGTCGGCCAGCATCAGATGTGGGCGTCGCAGTCGATTGAGGTTGGCCCCGACCAGCGTTTTTTGCTGTCGGGCGGCATGGGATCCATGGGGTTTGCCCTGCCCGCCGCCGTCGGCGTGGCGGCGGTTGACAGCCGCCCGGTGGTGCTGATTGCCGGAGACGGTGGGTTCCAGACCAACATTCAGGAGCTTCAGACCGTAGCCCGGGGCAGCCTGCCGCTCAAGATGGTGATCGTCAACAACCAGTGCCACGGCA
This sequence comes from Armatimonadota bacterium, assembly GCA_025354405.1. Lineage (GTDB taxonomy): Bacteria > Armatimonadota > Armatimonadia > Armatimonadales > Capsulimonadaceae > JANXMY01. The sequence continues at coordinate 9,137 of JANXMY010000076.1, read as the reverse complement.
TGGTCCGTCAGTTCCAGCAGTCCTATTTTCACGAGCGTTACCAGTCAACTTTATGGGGCTACAGCGCTCCCGACTTCGCAGCAGTTGCTGCGGGATATGGGATCGCTTCCGGGACGGTGGACCGCGAAGAGGGTCTCGACGAAGCTCTGCGTCAGCTCTGGGCCGATCCGACGAAACCAGCGCTGCTGCAGGTCATGATTGACACCTACGCCAATGCCTACCCGAAACTGGCCTTCGGCCTGCCGATGACCGAAATGGAGCCACAGGCGAAGCCGCTGGAGATGGAAGGGACATGAGTATCCCACGCCTATCGATCTGCATTCCGACCCATGATGGGCGCGGGGAATTCCTCCGGCAAGCTCTTGTGAGTGTTCTGAACCAGATTGAAGATCTGCCATCCGGCAGCGTGACTGTCAGCATCAGTGATAATGCGTCGCAGGATAGCACGCAGCAAGTCGTCCGCGAATTCAGTTCCAAGTACCCTGGGCTTATTTCGTACTCGCGCAACGAAATAAATTTAGGATTTGCCCCGAACATGCTGCGTGCCATCGGCGGCGCGGATGGGGAGTATGCCTGGCTACTTTCTTCAGACGACTGTATTGCGCCCGGAGGCATAAACCGAGTGCTTGACACACTGGAAAAATATCCGGAGGCAGCGGGGCTCACGGTGAATTTTGCCACTTATGACAGCCAGATGCAGAACGAGAAAGTAATTTCTCTTGATATTAGTCTGCCTCAGGATCCCACCAGAGAGCACGCGTACACGTCTGTATCTGAGACCTTGCAGCACTGCTCCTCCATGCTCGGGTATGTATCGGGGCAAATCGTGCACCGAGAGACTTGGCAGAAAACGGCAGATGAGACAGGTGAAGAAACACTCATTGGTCTTGGCTATTTCCCTTATATTTATTTGATCGCACGGATGCTGCAGAGCCGGCCGTTGTGGATCTGGCAGCCGGAGCGGTTGGTTTGGAACCGACTGGACAATGACTCGGTTACCCGAGACCTAAAAAATAATCTAATTCAATATATGCTGCGCAATTTCCACGGAATGGAAGTGATTTGGGCGAAGTTTTTAGGCCGTCATAGTCCCCTTTACCGGTATCTAATGGTGGACAGCTACAAGCGGTACTGGAGCGGGCGGCAGATTATTTCCTGCAAGGCACGCACGCGGAGTACGCTGGCGGACAATTTTCATCTTTTGTGCGAGCTTACCCGGAACTTTTACTTTGTGCCCAGTTTCTGGCTTTTGACATTTCCCTGCCTGGTAATCCCCCATCCATTTTTCAGGATTGCCTATCGTCTTGGCTTTCCTTTGCTGCGTTCCTGGCGCCGCACTCGGCGAACGGTTCTGCAGGAAGCGTAACTTATGGATCATCCATTTCAGGAAAGGCAAACAGCACCGCCCATAATGCGCCTGCTGCAGAGAGCGGGAATTGATCGTGCGGTGGGTTTCACCATCTTAGGCCGGGGGTGGGCGGCCGCGTCCGGGCTAGTCACGCTGCTGCTCCTGACACACTATCTTTCTCCAATGCAGCAAGGGTATTACTTCACGTTCGGAAGTGTCCTGGCGCTGAGCGTTTTTCTTGAGATGGGACTGTCCCTGCTGCTGCTTCAGTTTGCCAGCCACGAGCGGGCGCACCTGGAATGGACAGAGGCAGGAATACTTACTGGAAATACCCGAGCCAAGGGCCGGCTTGCATCGCTGCTGCAGCTAAGCGCTAAATATTATGCGGTAGTCGGGACCATCGTCGTCTTTACCGTGCTTCCCCTGGGCGGATTATTCTTTTTTCTGCATGGATCACCCGGGGTTCACTGGCTTGTCCCCTGGATATGGGTTTCTCTCGTTTCCGCGACCACGATTACATTGATGCCGGTGATTTCTGTGCTCGAGGGGTGTGGACTGATCGCACAGATCGCCCGATTGCAATTGTGGCAAAACATAGTTGGCAGCCTTCTTCTATGGCTTGCACTGATCTTTCATTGGGGCCTTTATGCGGCTCCCATTACGAACACGGTCACGTTATTATGCCAGATCGTCTGGATTGGGATCACCAAACGTGCCTGGCTAAATGACCTGCTGAGATTTCCAGTGGGAGAAGACTGCATTGACTGGAAGGGTGAGATATGGCCACTTCAATGGAAGATTGCCCTATCCTGTGTCAGCGGATATTTTATCTTCCAACTGTTTAATCCGATTTTGTTTGCGACGCATGGTGCTGCAGCGGCAGGGCAAATGGGATTAAGCCTTGCCGTGATGGGAACGGTTTCGGCAATCTCAATCGCATGGATAGCAACCAAAGCCGCGACATTCGGCAGTCTTATCGCGCGAAAGGACTTCGCCGCGTTAGACCGACTATTTTTCCCGTGCCTGTGGCAGTCGTGGGCACTTGCCGCAATTTTGTCGGCAGTCGTCTGGGGAATAGGTGCAGGAGCATACGCAGCCAATCTGACTATAAGCACCCGGTTTTTGGCACCGTTGCCGCTGGGGCTGCTAGCCCTGGTGACAGTAGTAAGTCATGGTGTTTTTGCGCTCGCCGTGTACCTGCGTGCACACAAACAGGAACCATTTTTGTTTCTGGCACTGGCTTCAGCGGCGCTCGTCGCACTTTCCAGCCTGCTGCTGAGTAAATCCTATGGAGCAACAGGGATGATGGCCAGCTACCTGGTTATCACTTCGCTCGGCCTCACCCTCGGAGTCCATGTGTTCCGGCAATGCCGCGCGCAGTGGCATAGGCCGGAGGTGACACTCTCAGCAACCGGGCTGGCATGGATTGAGAAAGCAGCAGATTTTGACGCAGAATAGGTCTGTCCCACACGAAGTTAGGCGACCCCTTCTCTCACTTTGCATCCCGACTTACAATCGGTGCGGCTATTTGGAGGAGGCGCTAAAGGCTATCATTGGCCAGTGGGAATCGGATATAGTCTCTGGGGACCGAGATTTAGTAGAAGTGATCGTCTCGGACAATGCCTCACCGGATGGTACTTCCGATATGATCACTCGGGTAATAGACACGTATCCGAATTTTTGCCTGCGGCACGTCCGCAATCAAGATAATCTGGGCCCGGATGCTAACATATTACAGGTACTGAGGCTGGGCTACGGTGAGTATGCCTGCCTTCTATCTGATGACGACATCTTGTTGCCCGGCGCATTGAAAACAATGCTGGTATTGCTGTGCGAGCATCCGACGATCAATGCATTTTGCCTGAATACAAGCTCTTTTATCCATGTGCCGACAGAAGCAGCGGCGAATCCGGATTTCACCGTCGACATTGAACGAGTTATCACTGATCCCAGCGATTGCCTACGGTTTATAGGGAGTAGGATTACATTCATCTCGTTGCTGATGTTTCGTCGCCCGCCAATCGCGCCGCCCGCCTACGATTCCTATGTCGGTTCCTCCTTGTTACAGGCCTACGTATATCTTGACGTGCTGGCAGGGGGCGGAATGTATGTGACGAGACAAGTTTTCCTGGGAGTCCGTGGCAATAACACCGGTGGCTACAGCTTTTACGAAGTATTTGTCAGCCATTTTGCCGATGTCATGAGATATGCCCGCAGCCGGGGTTATTCGGAAGCGGCAGTCAGAGCGGTGCTATCGCAGCATCTGACCCGCTTTCTCGCGCCTTTCACGGCTTCCTTTAAGCTCCATGGCACCTATGGGAAACTTCAGCCGGACTTCCGAGATGGGATCCGGCGCCTTTGGATGGAATATGGAACACATCCATTTTTTCTCTTTGGAATGCTGCCGCTGATGCTGGCTCCCCCTGTATTTGCACGAGTCGCTCATAGCATTATTCGCCGCCTGAAGAGCAGAGCCGAATGAAACGTCGCCTGTTTCAGCTATTCAATCGATCCTACGGTTTCCAGGCACGGTTCTGGAGCCTGTTCTATCGAATCTTCCTGGGACGCAGCGGGCCTGGAGCACGCCTCGAACGGGTTAGCCTGCTGACCAACCCGGAGCGGATATTTTTGGGTGAAAGAACGGCGGTGGGCCACGGCGCACGCCTGGAAGCCTTTACCCATCACCGGCAGTATGCCTACGAGGGTTCGATTCACATCGGGAATGGCACTTCTATTCAGCCCTATGCCCATCTGGCGGCGGCGGCCAAGATGGTGATTGGTGACCATGTGCTGATGGGAAGCCATGTCTTTATTACGGACCATGACCACGATTTTACCGATCTGCACATGCCGATTGGCGAGCAAAAATTGAATGTAAGCCCCGTTCATATCGAAGATTTTGCCTGGCTGGGCGAAAATGTCGTCGTCCTGAAGGGTGTCACGATCGGTCATCATGCAGTGATTGGTGCGAACAGCGTTGTGACACGAAGTATTCCTGCCTATGGAATTGCAGCGGGCGCCCCGGCAAAAGTCATTCGAATCCGAAGCCAGGAGGCTCACTGATGCCCTATAACACGCGCCTTGGCATCTGCATTCCGACCTATAAGCGCCCGGACCAGCTTCGGCTTTGTGTCCGCTCGCTTATCGCTTCCGCGGCTCCGCACGACGTCCCAATTTTCATCGCCGACGACTCTGCAGACAGCACCAACACGGCTCTGATCGCGGAGCTTCAGGCACTCTACCCGCATATCGTCTATGAAAAAAATGCAGTAAATCTCGGCATCGATGGTAATATCATACACTCCGTAGACATCTGCGACTGCGACTATGCCTGGCTGATCGGTGAAGATGACCGGATGCTGCCGGAAGCGGTCCCAACCGCCCTTGAAACCCTGGGGACTGCTGACCCGGCATTCGTCGCCGCGAACTATTCTTACGTGGACGAAGACATCTCGGTCATCCTGCGCGAGAAGCGGATGATGCTCGAGGCGGACCGATCGGAGAGCAGCGAGATCTTTTTGCGGCAGGATGCCTGGGGGATCGGCTTTATCGGAAGCTGCATCATCAACACGCAGTTATGGCGCGGGGTCCAGCCGGAAAAGTATTTCGGCACCTACTTTGCCCATGTCGGCGTCATCCTCGAATCGATTGCCGGAAAGGCCGTAAATTTGATCGCCCGGCCCCTGGTGCTGAACCGGGTAGGCGGTGCGGAAACCTTTACCTGGTCGGGAGATGCTTACGGCGTTTTTCACGGCTGGGCAAAGATGACCGCATTGCTGGAGCCGATTTACGGCAAGGAAGCCTGTGACGCTTCCGCCGCCAGCTTCGAGCACAACCACGGATTAAATACGCTGCGCTTTATGATGGCAAAGCGGGCGGATCGATTGTATACGCTGGAGATTTACCGAAAGTTTATTCAAGGCAGCCAGCAAAGTCGAATGCACAAGCTGGCGGCCCATTTGATCGCTCGACTTGGCCCGCAACCATTTCGGATACTGCGGACCCTGCTTTTCAGTGTCCGAAAACAGCAGAATCGGCGCATCACAGATCTACCATGAACACACTGATTTTTATACTCATGGCAGTCAACATCGTCGTACCACTTTGGGTGATGCAGCGCTTTTGTGTCACTCGTAAGGGCGTCGAGTTCAACCATATATTGATGTTCTCGCTGGGTTTCCTTTTTTACTGGATGGTGCCGATCGTCGTCGGCATGAACCGATTATTCGAGTCGGAGCTGGCGATGCGACTCTGGTATCAAGTGTTCGACGTCATCAGCCCCGAAGTAATCGCGATCTACTTAGTGATTGCACTCTGCTGCTACCTTTCTTTTATTGCTGGCACCGTTTTCACCACGCGGTTTTTTCGAGCCAAAGCACGCTATGAGGAGATTTTTTTCTATCCCCGCCTTCTAGATATTATGCTGCTGCTGGCCCTGACGGTCGCCGGCATTTACGGCTTCCTACTGCGAGACGAGTTGTTTCATGGATATACGGCATGGGGCGCCGGCGAAGGCACTGAAAAACGGGGGCCATTTATTGCGGCCAGTGTTTTTCTCCTGGCACTCACATTTGTCTACATGGCAAAGAAACATGAGGCCACGGGCTTCACGATTGGTTTTGGGAGGCTCCTCGCCAATAGATACTTTGTGTCTTACATCGCCGTCGCTGTCCTTGTTTTGTCTTTAGGCGGTCGTCTTTACTTCGTCTCCAGTCTGGTCATGCTTCTCGTTTACCGCTCTGTTTATTTCGCCCGAATATCGACCAAAGTTGCGTTGATAAGTCTTGGGGGAGTTGGCGGGCTAGCCGGCCTAGTCGGCCTAGTCCGGCTGGGCGGAGATGTCAATTTTCAGAGCGGGCTGCTCAATGTCTTTATTGAACCGCTGTTCACCGGATTTTCACTCATTCACTTTTTGGGGGATGCGACTTTCGAATGGGTGAAATTCCCCGTATTTCTACTGAGCAGCTTTATCAATCTGGCACCAACGGCACTGCTGCCTGGCAAAGCGGATTATATTGTGGCCCCGGAAGATTACGGTTACGTCGCGTTCGCGCCTGGTGGTGCACTCAATTCGTATTTTTCCTTGATGATCAACTTCGGAATTCTGGGCACACTTGTCTTCCTATTTCTGTTTTCGGGGATTCTCAATTATCTTAAGCTTCAGGACCGGCGGCTTTTGTATCGCGTGATTTATGTTATGCTTTGCGGCTGGCTGGGATTCACTTTTTTCCGGGATGCATTTTTCATTTCCATCGTCAAAACGATGGTGCAGTTTTCAATTCTGACTCCAATTGGAATAGTAATTACGGTACAGCTCATCTCGACTGGCATACGCAATTTCTTTAGACAAACGAGCGGTAGGTCGAAGGAATCGATTTTGAAAGCACCATGACAAAGATTCCACAGGAATTAAACTGAATGAACGAAAACTCCCTGACAGAGAGGATTTCACTCGTCAAAAGACTGATTTCGTTTGCCATCGGGTTTCAGGTAGGGGCGACGGCTATGATCGGTAGGGCGATTTGTGGGTACGGCACAGATCCAGAGTTCAATTCTGCTGATCGCATGCCAATTCGCTCCGTCTTAATAGTTCGCTTGGACGAAATAGGCGACATGGTCATGTTCTCACCGTTTTTACGCGCACTTCGGAAACGTCTGCCAGAGGCTCATATCACTCTTGTCGTCAAGCCGGGTGTCCGCAACCTTGTGGAGCAGTGTCCTTATACAAATGAAGTACTGACTTTTGATCAGCGCGGCGGTCGGATCGAGCGGTTTTTGCTGCTTCCGCTGCGTGCGATGCTCTTTGCAGTTCGCCGTCTTCGAGGCCGCACGTATGATCTGGCTCTGTTGCCCCGCTGGGACGCCGATTATTATTATGCCGCCTTTGTCGCCTTCTGGAGCGGAGCAGTCCGGCGTATCGGTTATTCAGAAACCGTGACCGCCTATAAATCCGTTGTAAATCGGGGATTTGATCGCCTGCTGACCCAGACATTGAATGAGCCGGGGTTACGTCATGATGTCGAACACAACATGGCGATGATTCGCTTTTTGGGCGGTGACGCCGATGATGACCGCCAGGAGATTTGGCTGAACGAACCAGACAGACAGTTTGCTGAAAACACTTTGCGCGAACAGGGCTTTGAACTCGGTCAAAAGATCTTCGGCATCGGACCGTCCGGGGGTCATTCCGTTCTCAAACAATGGCCGCTAGAAAATTATGCGGAACTAGGACGGCGGCTCCAGGAGAAATGGGGAGCCAAAATTATACTTTTCGGAGGACCGGGAGAAGAGGAAATGGGTCGGATACTGGCGAACAATCTGGGTCCGGAGACGCTGAACTTAATGGGGCGGACAACCCTCCGGCAGATGGCTGCATTGATGGCACGGTGCAGCGTTTACATAGGCAATGATTCTGGGCCGACCCATATCGCCGCAGCGAGCCATATTCCCGTAGTGGCTATCTTTGGCTCCAGCTGCCGTCATCGATTTCATCCCGGTGAGAATACCCGCCTGGTGTGGCGCGAGCTTCCCTGCGGTCCCTGTCAGCGGACCAATCACCAGGACGAACGCTGCCATACATGCATTTTCGACCAGCCGCACTGCCTGACGGAGATTTCCGTGGACGAAGTGCTGCGTGTAGTGGCAGAGAGTGTCAGTGCGCCCGCGCACCGCCTTCCACTGGCAGCAACGGGTTTTTGAGATTAGAAGTGTTTAAAAGTAAAAAGTGTTTGATAATAAAGGATTTTGCAAATGAGTGATATAATCGGCACCGAAAAACGACTGCCTGATATTTCCATCGCGATGGTTTCTCTTAACTGCTGGAACGTACTTAAAGACTGCCTGGATTCGCTTCGTCTGAGCGACCCCGCCGTGACTTACGAGTTGTTTCTGGTGGACAACGGCTCGACCGACGGCACTCTGGAAAAAGTCCCGGAGATGTACCCCGAAGTGACACTGGTCAAAAACACGAGCAATGTCGGGTTCCTGAAGGGCACGAACCAGGGAATCCGGCTGAGTTCGGGCAAGTTTGTCTTATGGCTGAACCCGGATACAATTCTGCGCCCGGACTCGCTGCGGCAAATGACCGAGTTTCTGGAGCAGCATCCGAAAGCGGGTATCGTCGGGCCGAAAGTCCTGAATGCCGACGGCTCGTTCCAGCCCCAGTGCAAGCGCGGGATGCCAACCCCCGCCGCCTCACTTGCATATTATATGAAACTGGATCGTCTTTTCCCAAAAGATCGTACGCTGGGGCAGTATCTGCTGCGTTATCTACCCGAGGATCAGTCAAATCAGGTGGATGCAGTCTCCGGTTGCTGCCTGATGGCTCGGCGCGAACTCATTGCCGACATCGGACTCCTCGATGAAGACTTGAAGCAATGGGGCGAGGATATCGAGTGGTGCGTCCGTGCGAAAAAAGCCGGATGGGAGGTCTGGTATCACCCGGTCAGCGTTATAACGCATCTTAAGGGCAAAGGCGGGCGACACATGGTTCCCTACCATGTGACAAAAAATATGCACTATGCCATGTGGATATTTTATACCAAGTACTTTAAAGCACAGTCTTCACCACTGACATCTATCGCAGTTCGCACCGCAATTCAAGGCAGCTTGGCCGGTTCGTTGCTGCGTATCTGGATGCAGCGCAACGTAAATAGCCGCCTCTCGCCGCCAGTGAGGCTAGGTATTTTAGGTGCTCTCGCAGCGGGGCTAATTGGTCTATGGATTCAAAGCGCTGCCCGGAGCAAACCGAAGTAAGATAACAAAAGTAAGACAACAAAAATAAGATAAC
>JANXMY010000058.1 GCA_025354405.1 Armatimonadota bacterium | reverse complement strand
TTCGCGAGCCTGCTCAGTGGCAAAGCCGCTCCGCCGGCCAAGATGGAGTGGGAGGGTCAGTGTGTTTTGCAGCGTGTGGAAATTTTCGTGTGCCGGCGGGGCCTGAATAACGCTCGCGCTGGAGCCGGAGACGACACTGTCGAGCGTGACGGAGAACCGCCGCTGCGCCTGTGCCTGCCCCAGTCTGGCCTGCGCCTGCACCAACTGCTGCGCCGCGCTCCGTGCCGCCGGGTTCGTCGCCAGTGCCGCAGAAACCGCCTGTTCGAGAGTCATCGGGGAAGCCGTCTTCGATGCTTGTCCCTCGGAACGGGTCTGAGGACCAGCCCATCCGCCGACTAGCATTACTAGGACCGCCACTTTCGTCGCTTTCTGCCGCGTCATAATTGATTTCCATTGTACCGACAATCGACGCGAAATGTGTGGGATGGGTATTAAATCTTTCTAATGGCGGGAAATTCCCCCTGCCACTTTCCACCTCTCCCTCGTATTTTCTGCATATGGAAACAACAAACTCGGAATCCGCTTCCTCCATCGACGCCAGGGTGCGTATCGGGCACGTTCATCTCAAAGTCGCAGTTTTGAAGCGGGCGCTTGATTTCTACTGCGGGGTACTGGGCTTTGAATTGATGCAAAGGTTCGGCTCCGATGCCGCGTTCGTCAGTGCGGGTGGCTCGCCCCCGGCACCTGGGACAACGGGTTTGTACCATCTGGCGATACTCTATCCCACCCGGTCTGCCCTGTCCGATGCGCTGCGGCGGCTGATAGCCGCCGGTATTTCGCTGGAGGGGGCCAGTGACCACGGTGTCAGCGAAGCACTCTATCTCAGTGACCCGGACGGAAACGGCATCGAGCTGTATTGGGATCGCCCTTCGACAGAGTGGCCGCGCGGCGCGGACGGTGCGGCCGCAATTTACACGCGGCATTCAGATCTCGCAGGGCTTCTGGCAAGCGTGTCGGGGCGCGGCAAGCAGTGCCCCTACTCTAATTCCTCCACGGCACTTTGCAGGGCGGGGATAAGCTGCTTTTTGCGCGAGACGACGTGGCCGAGGTCGAACTCGCTTTCGTCGATACGGGCGAACGGCAGGGCCGCGAGTATCGTTGGCTCGCCGCGGCAGATCAGATGACTTTGAATATTGAGCACATCCGTGACCATTAGGCAGACGAGGGAAAGGCCTTCGCGCTGACGACGCGTGTCCATGGCTTCGAGCAGAGCCGCTTTGCGCTCCGGCAGTTCCTGGTAGCCGGTGATTTCGATCTGGGCGACGCTGACCGATTTGCCGATAATCTCGTAGTTTTTGCGGTCGCCATCGAGTATGTCATCGGCGGAGCGCTCGGCCAGACCCGGTGACGTTCCGATCAGGCGTTTGCCGTAGTCTTCGACTGCGACCGAGCAGAGCTTCGCCAGCCACGCGGCGGCCGATCGGTCGCGCTCG
>JANXMY010000049.1 GCA_025354405.1 Armatimonadota bacterium | reverse complement strand
CGATCCGGGAGGGTGAGCCTGTGGTGGGAATGAAGCTCTGCCTATTGTTTGGATGCCTTATCCAGAAGATAAAACCCTGCGGCTGCCCTCCCGCCTACCCTCCCGTTCCGGGAGGGTCGCAGCTTGCTGCGGGGTAGGTTCCGAAAGCTTTGCGTCATATCAGTTACTTATCTTGCTTACTTATTCACTGACGTTACGCAGGGTTTCTTGAGTGCGTGTCAGTGAAGAGCGCGAGCCAGAAGAGCGTGAGCCGAAGGGCGTGAAACAAAGAAACGTAGGAGTTTACTCCCACGTCTTTGTGGCCCACTTCTTGCCTCCGCCACGTCTAACCACCGGCCACTTCTTGCCCCGGCCACGTTCTCCCTGCGTAATATCAGTAAGTAACCTGGGATTTTCCTCAGCCCCGCCCGTAGTCGCGCCGCTCCATAGCCGGGTCTAAATCTTAATGACGGCTCTTCTGGAACCGCCAGAGCTGGTTTGCGCCTCCATTGGCTTCCCATTGTACGATTCGGGCACCTGCGAGAGTTGCACGGGCGTAGACATCAAGAAGTTTTCCACTCTTTCGGTTGATGATGGCGATTGCCCCGCTCCCCTGGTCGGACAAATGCCAGGAAGTGACCGCGTCCTCTCCGGGAGCTTCCTCCTCCGCCGCCGCGCCATTGTCGTTCGACGCCGCGCGAATCCCTAATCGCTTGCCACCCTCGTTGCGCGTCAGGCTGATGTCTCCCCCTCCGAGGTTGGTCAGATGCCAGACCGGAGACTCGGCAATGGCCGCCTGAAGCAGTCCCCCATCGGCTCCGGGTCCGCCAACCGCCAGACCACTGTTCTCATTGATGAGAAGATAATCGCCGTTGGGCACGAGCGCACCCATATCGGTGACGACCTGGAATGTGGGCAGGTCGTCTCGAAAGGCCACCCGTCCGTTCTTAGTGGCCGACAGAACCAGTGTCAGCTCTCCCGGTGTTTTGGGGGCATGAAAAACGATATCCTGCATCCGGAATTCGCCCAGCGGTATCGTCAAGTTCAGCCGGCCAGACCCGAGCACCGGTCCGGTCTTTGTCCCTGCATGGGCTTCCCAAACCAAGGTGACCCCGGTGCCGCTGAACTCGTCGTTGAAGACCGCCAGATGCCGAACGATCGAGGCGCCGACGAGAAGACGCGGTTTTACCACCGGCCAGTGACCGTCGCGATCGCTTCGGAGATTGGCTTGATCGAATTCCGTGTCGCAAACGGCGACCGGATGATAGCACTGCTGCATAAGCATGATATTGGCATCATGCCAAGGGTCGGCGAGTGCGGGCAGGATCGTTCCATTGGCATCCATCCCTTTAACTTTCAGCTCCAAAATCTCGTTGTCAGGGCTTTCCCCAGGCACGTAATTGGACCAGGCATTATTCAGCGTATAGTTACGCAGATCGGCATCGCCTTTGAGCCGTCGCGTCCGAATACTGGTTGCCATCCAGGCGAAGCCCTGCCGTGTGTTATCGCTGGCCCAAATGTCCTCCGTCTCGCCGTACGGCCGGTCGTCTCGCACGTGACCGCCGCCCTGTGGCAGGCCGTAAATTCCATTGACATAGTGCTCCATATTGATGTACGGTGCTCCCATGTCGCCGATTCCATCGGCGATGATCGGACGCGTCTCATCGATCGCCTGGATCGCTGGAACAGCCTCGCGGATGGGGTCGCTCCACTCGTTCGCCGCGCTCCAAATAACAACGGCCGGATGATTGCGGTCTCGGCGCACCAGCTCCCGGTCCATATTCAGCATGGCATCGTGCCCATTCACAAAATCTTCACCGCCTTCCGAGCCGCGCAGGGGTGACTCGTCGATGAGCATCAGTCCCCGCGTGTCGCAGACATCCAGCATGTAAGTTGTCGCAGGAATCTGATGAATACGCAGAATGTTGAAGTTGAGCCGCTGCAGATTGTCCACCGCTTTGGGCCAGCCGGCATTTCCGGGTGACGGAGGTCCAAATCCGGGGCGAATGCCGTAAGCATCGGTGCCGAAGTTCGCTTCTTGCTGATTGTCCCCGCGCAGGTTGCACCGAACCCCATTCAGGAAATAATGGCTGCCGTGCGCCTCAAACTGGCGGAAGCCGAAGTACCGAGTCATTCGGTGAACGGCAGTGTCGTTTTGAGTCAGCACCACTTCCAGCGCATGCATCCTGGTCCGGTAGCCGGGCGCGTAGGGCACGTTCGGCCACCAGAAGCTCTTCGGGCCGAGTGTCCAGGCAGATTTTGCCAGCTCCACCGTGCGTGTCTCGCCCGCGGCCAGCGTCAGCCGCTGCGTGGGAAGTTTGGGGTAAGAAAACGTATCGCCGCTCGCCGACGATAAGCGGGGGATGAGAGTAAGAGCGGCGGTGGCCGCCGAAGCATTGGTCAGAGTCACGGTAGTTTGAAGAAGACGGTGCGTCACATCGGTTCGCACAAAAACGTCATCCAGATGCACTGTCGGCAGCAGCTCCAGAGAAACGCCGCGCAAGATGCCATCGGCAACGTAAGGACACCAGGTTGCCCCCTCTGGAACGGTATATTTTCCATTGACCAGAAACTTACGGCGTCCTTTGACCTCCACCCGCAGGAACAAAGGCCGACCGGGCACCGCAACTTTTGAGACATCCGCACTGAACGGGACCCAGCCATTAAGATGGGAGGCCACCGCCACAAGATGCGCCGAATCCGGTCCGGCTTGGACAGCGGCTCCGAAATTCACGGCTTCGAACGCGATCCGTACGACATGTCCTTTCGCGGCAAGGGGAATCGGAATGACTGCGCTGTATGCCCCGGCGTCGCAGGTCAGTCCCTGCGCTCGCCAGCCGCCGCCGGGGACGAGGATGCTTTGAGCCGCCCGCCCTTCCGGCTCGAACTTCCAGAAGACTCCCGCCGTGCTGGAAATGTCCTGCCGCAGCGTCGTCTCGGAAACCGGCAGGGCGGCGACTGCGGAGCGTGTCATACAGGCCAGCCAGAGCGTGAGAACGATGGCGGAGATCCCGCCGCAACGAACAAAAAACATCAGAATTGTCCTTTATTACACCAAAATCGATGAATACTCACGAGGGTCCCTTGCTGCCTTTTCCATGTTTAGGAAGAAGCACGGGGGATAAAATGCCCGCTGAGTATCGCGCTTTGAATAGGCATTTGGGGTTCGCGCATTCGGTTTTGTAGGAAGAGCCATGCCTGTGAGCAAAGCTCAGCACGTGGCTGCCCAATGGTGCTGAGCGGCGGCTCCATATAGGCAGCTTCTGTGATATTGTCGCAGCCGACGAGCGCAACATCTTCCGGCATACGCCGACCCGCATCGCGCAGGCCTCGGTTCGCGCCGATTGCCATGTCGTCGTTGTAACAGAATATCGCGTCCAGGGGCTGCCCCGTCTGAAGACGAGCCCTGACGGCATTCCCCGCGTCTTCATGTGCCTGACTCTCCGAGAAAATTATCTCCGGGAGCAATCCCGCCTCGAGCATCACGGCATGATAAGCCGCTTCACGCTCGCCGCCGCCTATCCCGTGGCTGGGTGTATCGATCAGCAGGGCGATCGCCCGTCTGCCGCGTCCGATCAGATACCGGACAGCTTCCTGCGTGCCCGTCGTCAGCTCCGCCGCGACATAATCTACCGTGCCGGAATATTGGCTGCCCAGATTGACCAGCGGAGTAGCCGAAACATACCGGTTGAAATGCTCGACCGTTTCGGGGATGTCGACTGCGATGATGCCGTCCACCGATTGCATGGGAAACGATTGCATGATCGAGGAAGTTTCCTGAAGGGTCGTGTTGCGGCTGACAATCAGCGAGTAACCGTCCCGGGTGACAATTTGATCAAGCTCATGAAGAAACTGCATGTAGTAAGTCGAGTGAAACGACTTGATCCAAAGTCCGATCGTGTCGGTTTTCCCCCGCGCCAGTGCCCGCGCGTTCTGATTCGGCCGATATCCGAGTTCACGCGCCATCGTGCGAACACGATCACGTGTTGCCTCGGAGATGAGGGAGCTTTTTCGATCGTTGAGTACCAGGGAAACAGTCGCTTGTGATACCGCTGCCTGTCGGGCGATATCGCGCATGGTGATGGCGGCCATAAATAATCTCTACCTAAACTATGTCTTTCTTTGTTTGATAATATAAACCGTATTACTATATGCATTCTACCATGCTTTCTTTCTTAGGTCAAGACGACAATGGTTGATCCCGCAGCCTCTCTCCGCCGACCGACAGGAAATTCGACTAAATAATAATGCGTTCGACGATCAAGTGCAGGCTTGACAGTAAGCTGAAAGCGTGATATAATCTTTTCAAGAGGTAATACCCATAATGTCAATCGCTATTGACAACTCAGATCGCAAACTGCAGTAGGAGACAATTATGAAACGAAAGGCTTCACCTTGATCGAGTTGCTTGTTGTCATCGCCATTATCGCTATTTTGGCGGCCATTTTGTTCCCGGTCTTCCAGAAGGTGCGCGAGAATGCCCGCCGCGCCTCGTGTCAATCCAATCTCAAGCAGCTCGGCCTGGCATTCGTCCAGTATACGCAGGATTCAGACGAATTCTTCCCGCAATGTCCATACGGGCAGTTTCAGGGCTGGGCAGGTCAAATCTATCCCTTCGTCAAAAGCACCGGTGTCTATAAGTGTCCGGACGACAGCACTGCGGCCAGCGCGAACGGTGTGAGTGTCCCGGTCTCCTACGGGGCTAATGACAACCTTGCAACCGGAAACGGGGCAAAGGCACGCCTTCTTGCGGAATTCAATGCTTCCGCCAGCACCGTGCTCCTCTACGAAGTCAGCGGTGTTACCGCCGCCGTGACCTCTCCCGATGAAAACACAGCGCAATACACCTCGGCTCCGGCGAGTCGGTTCCTTTCCGCGGGTGGGTTCGGCTCCACCCCTGCCCCGAACAGCTCGCACTGGGGAGGCGGTGACGGTACCGGCGATCCTCAAGTGGCGGCCCCCTGTCGTTATAGCTTTGGCCCGAATGCCGGGGGCCGCACAGCGGCGGGGCTGAACACTCTCATAGGCCGTCACACGGACGGGGCGAATTATCTTGCGACGGACGGACACGTCAAATATCTGAAGCCCAATCAAGTTTCCACTGGATACAATGCCGGCAGCTCCAATGATCCTCAGAACAATTACTGGGATGGCTTTTCGGCAGGCACCGACAGCCTGTCCGCGAATGGGACTAAAGTCACACTCACTTTTTCCCTGCAATAGACCATGCGCCTCTCTTTCCGCATTGACCGGCAGCAAATCCCCAGTCTCCGGGGTCAGATTTGAATAAGCGTATGAACAACTTCAATGGCACTTATCCACGAGCTCACTGCTCGGCAGCCGCACTCCTGGCTGCTTTCTGGCTGCTGCCGGGCGGTATCCCGGCGGGTGCGACTTCCTCGGTTGACCTCGACATCGGTGCTCCCAAGATTGCCGGAGGCACGACATTCAGCCGGGGCGTCTATTCCATTTCCGGATGCGGCGCGAATATCTGGAATACGTCCGACCAGTTCCATTTCAACAAAAGTACGCTGAGTGGAAATGGAACGGTCACAGCGCGTGTCGTAAGCGTTGGCGGCACCGACAAGGCGGCCAAAAGCGGCGTCATGCTTCGCGGCGACGTTTCACCCGGCTCGGTATTCGCCGATGTCGTCGTCACACCTGCTGCCGGTCTTTTGTTTCAGTCGCGTACCCATACCGGTGGGGACTGCATTTCCGCCCAGATCCCCGGAGTTCATGCTCCGATATGGATCAAGCTCGCCCGGCAGGGAACCCGTATTTCCGGGAGTTACAGCATCAACGGGGTCAACTGGAAGCAGATCGGCACGCCGCGCAGTATGGTGTTCGGCAAAACTGTTCTCGCTGGGGCCGTCGTCACGTCCCACAATCCCGCTGTCCTGAGCACCAGCAAATTCGCATCCCTCGCGGTGACGCCGGAGGTCGATGCGCATTACCTGCACACTGTGGGAAATCAGGTGCGAGACCGCAGCGGGCGGCCCGTTGCCCTGCGCGGCGTCAACATCGGCGGCTGGCTTGTCACCGAGGGCTGGATGTGCGGTCAATCGGATACTCCGGGCAGCAGCAAGACCGATCCCTTCGATGCCGCCGATCCCCACGGCTCAGGCCGTTTTGCTCTCGAACAGCTTGAATCCCGCTTTGGAACAACTCGTGCGGCGGCTTTGATCGATGTCTGGCGCGATCACTGGTTCACCGACCGGGATATGGACAATATCCAAAGCTATGGGTTCAACCTCATTCGTATTCCATTCACCTGGCGCAACCTGCAGGATGCCGAGGGACACTGGTACAGAGGTGCTGATGGTCAAATTGATTTCTCCCGGTTCGATTGGGTTGTTCAGGAGGCAGCGAAGCGCAATATTTACGTGATCTTCGTGTACCATATCTGGCCCGGGCAGCAGAAAAACTACGGTGATATCTGTCAGGCGGGAGAGCTGGGCATTTCTCAGCGTGCTCAGTCGGCGTCTCTCTGGTCGGCCCTCAGCCGGCACTTTAAGGGCAACGGCACGATTGCGGCTTACGACCTGATCAACGAGCCAACCGGCTCAAACGATTTCTATGCTGCGCATCGGTCCTTTTACGCCGCGATACGTACCCAGGATCCGGAACGGATGCTCACCGCCGAATGGGTCAACAACGCCGACTTCCCGAAGCTTGGCTGGACTAACACGCTCTGTTCCGGTCATTATCCCGCCGGGAACAAAGTGGATTTCGATAAGTTCCTGGCTGAACTGCCTAAGCACAACGAATATTCTACGCTGCTGCCCTGCTTTGTCGGTGAGTGCAAAAGCGATGATACCAGCCATGTCGCACAAAACGCAGCGGACATGACTGAAGCCATGAACCGTCTGCACTGGCCCTGGGCGACCTGGACCTATAAGACCGTCAATGCGGGCGGGTGGGGGTTATTCAATTACGACAACTCGGTGAAATACAAGCTGAGAACGGACGCGGAGAGCACCCTCCGGTCGATGTGGTCGACGGATCTGACCCGCTGGCAGAGGCCGGCTTTGCCGGTAAATTACAGTCTTCAGTCCGAAATCATCGCCGGGCTTCGACAAGGCAGCATCAGCCCGCTGCCGGATTGACCCGACCGCCTCCGCGCCGATTCCCTGGCTGCCCCCAGCGATAAAGATGTGTTAGCCTGTGAGATTGGTCATGGGTTGGTGTTTTGACCGATAAGTGGAACTGTATAAAACGCGCCGTGGAAATGCGCCGAGGAATGCATCCGGGAAACGCATCAGGAAATGCACAAGATAACCCCGGCCCTTCAGGGCCGGGGTTATCTTGTGCATTTCAATCCCCCTGCGGGTCTATTCTCCGGTCCCTGCTATAGCCTCTACCCGTAGCTAGACGCGGGGTGCTTGCCGAGAAGCCTGAGCTGCCGCTCATCTGCGATTGCCAGTATCTCCGGGTTATACTGCCAGGGGAACGGCGAGAACTTCTGGCTGATGAAG
>JANXMY010000033.1 GCA_025354405.1 Armatimonadota bacterium | reverse complement strand
TTGTAAACGTATTTGTCGCCGGGTCGTAGAACTTATGCAGGAAGGCCGCTGACAATGCGTCTCCACTGCTTCGCCAGAAAAGCGCGTCGTCCGTCTTCCCGAGGCGCTCCGCGGCATGCTGCAGGATTCGCTCGTTGTTGTGCTGGTAGGCCGTTGCCACAAGGTCGAGCGGAGTCAGGCCATTATCGCCTACTTTGCCGTCGATCGTGTAGGTATCGCACCAGTCTCCAAAGCCAACACCCTCCAGCGTTCCGTCAGGACGTCCATGCAGGCGCTGCATGGCAATGACCCAGTGCTTCATCGCTTCGTAATTCTTCTGCTCCAGCCTGGTATCTGCATAAAAGCCGGTAAACCAATCGGGAATGATCGTAAAGACACTCGGCCATTCCACGCCGGAACCTTGCTTCCAATACATGGAGAGATCAGGAATCGTGCCATCGGGGCGCTGCGAACGTCGGACATCGTCCATCCATTTTGTGTAAAAGGCCGCGACGTCGAAATTATACGCTTCACTTTCACTGTCTTTGGCCGGATCTCCCATCCATGCCTGCCGTTCATCCCGGTCCGGGTCAAGCGGGGCGCTCCGCAAAAACATCGTCATGCCAGTCCGCATGGCTCCATGGATTTTATTGATCAAAGTGTTGGAACAGGAGAAGCTTCCAACGGGACGGACGTCAGATTGTTCGATCAATCCCTCGAAATTGTTTACCACCGGTTTGCTAGGAACGCCAGTGACCTGTACCCGGCGAAAGCCTTGACCTTTGAAGATCGGGTTCCAGACCTCTTCGCCGCTTCCCATAAACGTGTAACTATCGGTGGCGAGTGCGGAGCGGTTATCGGCGGTTTTCAGAGTGCCATCAGGCAGCAGTGCATAGGCGCTGGTCAAATGGACCGTAGTCCCACGCTTCCCATGCAGCTTCAGACGGACAGTCCCATAAAATGTCTGGCCCATATCTACAATGTATTTTCCAGGATTGGGAGAAGAGATTTTAACTGGGTGTACTATGCCAGTCACACGCATAGGCTCCAGCATCTGCGAACAAAGTCTTCCTTCCGGCGCCTGCAGAATATCCGCCGAAGCCCATAGTTTGGGCGCAGCCGCAAAGCCAGGCAGCGTCCATCCCGCCATCGCCATCCGTGCATCGTAAATTTCGCCATCGTACTCGTTATTTGCCCGGATCGGGCCTTGATCGGTGACTTTCCAGCTCCGATCGCTGACCACTGTCTGCTTCGAGCCATCCGCGTAGGTGATTTCCAGCTGCACTAAAAGGCGGGGTGTTCCAAAACTTTCTGTCGATATCGGGACGCTCCGGCGCGGGGCATAGAAGCGGCCATTGCCCAGAACGGCAGCGATGACGTTTCTGCCGGTCTGTATCAGTCGTGTCACATCCATCGTCACGTAGTAGTCGGCCTTCCGGTAATCGGAGAGCGCGGGGTCCATGACATGATCCGTCGCCAGTTTGCCATTTACATAAAGCTGAGAAAATCCGAGTCCACACACGTATGCTGTGGCGTGCGCCACTTGCCGCCGGGTAGTGAACAGGCGCCGCAGGTACTGGGCAGGCAGCGGAGGAGATGAGGATATATTGGCTGTCGCCAAGTCGCCCCACGGCTGCATGCCATTTGGGCCGAGGTCTCTGGCCAGTTGCCAGGTGCTGTCGTCGTACCCCAGGGCTGTCCAGCCGGCAGCCTCCGCCTCAGAAGACTTCCATGCGGCGCCAGTTGGGATGACAGAAACACTGCCATCGCGATGTTCTATCTTCAATGCCCCGATCAATCCCGCGGGATTTGGGCCATTTTCATCATTATTTTTGGCCTCTATGGCGAGTAGATTGTGCCCGCTATGAATGTATCGACTGACATCGAGAGATTGCACCTGATACCAGATCGTGCTTCCACCCGCCTGTTTGCCGTTGACATAGAGGGTAAATTGGTTGTCTCCCGTCCCGACAAAACTGGCTCGTTTCACAGGGCTGTGACCCGGTACATTCACGACAGAGCGAAAGTATCTTTTCCCAACCGGCGCGGCAATGCTAGGCTGTCCAGCATCCGGAAACCATATCCATCTTGCCCCCGAAAGAGCGGACAAATAGGGCTTTGGCCTTCGAGCATCTTTGCCGATCCAGGATGCCTTCCAGTCCTGCGGAGAGAGCAGTCCCATGCTGAAGGTCGCGGGCTGGCTCCATGCGGAGAGTTGGCCCCGCGTATCCCAGGCCCGGACCGCCCACCAGCAACGCCGACGCGACTTCAGCGGAGTACCGCCATAAGAACAAAGCAGCGTGCGTGGGCTGTTTACTTTGCCGCTGTCCCAGAGATCGCCTTTTCCGGCGCGGAGCAGTGCCGACGACGAGGCGACAATGATCCGATAACTTGACTGGAGATAGGACTTCGCCGGCGACTTTTCTTCCCAGCTCAAACGCGGTGCGATCGTATCGATCCCCTCAGGATTATCGAGATATTCGCAGGTCAGGTGACTGAAAGTCACTCCCGGCGCTGGCATCAGCGCCTCAGCCCGGGAAGCCGACGACAGGCAGCAGATCAGAAGGACCGCGGGGACGAATAGTTTCCAAGATTCGGCAATATTTCTGAACATTGTGTGCAAATATATTTCTGCCCATCGGTCAGCATGGACGTTTTCATGGGGGTATTCTCCCCGGTGATCGATCAAGCGTGCCAGATCAGCGGGTTGATCGTGTTATCGTTCAGAAGATCACCGACTTTGAGGGATTCGAAATAGGCCTCCGGCAGAATATTCCGCGTGCCGTTGAAGGTCGATCCATCGGGCATATACGCGCAGGTCATGGCACGTCTCGGCTTGTTGGTCATATTCGCGCCTGCGCCGTGTGCCGTGAGACCATTGTGGAACACTGCCGACCCCGCAGGACAGGGGCAGCCGACCGTTGGGATTTCACGCCACTCCGGATAGGTTTTGAAAAGGCCGCCGATATTCTTGTCGATGCTGGTATTTCCCCTGGTCTCCGTCTTTTGTGTGCCGGGCACATAATAAAGACAGCCATTGGATTCGGTCGCATCATCAAGCGCCATCCAAAGCGAGATCGAATCGCGAGACGTAAACGACCAGAAAGGATTATCCAGGTGCCAGCCCGTCGGGTTTCCGTAAGGCGGCTTAATCAGGGCCTGATCGTGCCAGATTCGGATGCCGTCCACCCCGGCGAGAGTCGCCGCCAGCTGTCCCAGGTTGGGATCGAACATAATCTCGCGCATGCCGCTGTGCGTCTCTGCAAGCTTGAGGCACTGGGTGAAGACCTGTGCATAGTAATCTTCGGGGCTGGATTGATTGGTCAGGCTGGAATCGACGGATGCCAGCCGCTGGGCGACCGCTTCGTCGGTCGCCGAGCGCCATCGTGCGAGCTCGTCCGGCGTCAAAAAGTTTTCCAGAACGACATAACCGTTTTCCTGGTAGAACGTAATCTGGTCTGTCGTAAGCTGAGTATTCATAATCGTGTAGTTTCCTATTCGTCTGATGTATTGTGAGAGGCAGCAAATGGCAAATAATATATCTTTATCTATTATAAGACATACGTGGAGAGATGTCCATGGCAAATATGGCGTAAAACTTGTTCATTCTGGTAATATGCGGAATGACTCAAGATCTGCCCCAATCACAAATTCGGTATTTCAATGATGTTTCGACGCCGCTCGGGCAAATTACCAGCCTGGGAGTGATACACCGGGGGACAGGGACCGAGCGGGGCGTGATGCGTGTCTACGGAACCTATGCGCTGGCCTATTTCCTGGAGGGAACGGGAGAGTACTGCGATGCAAACGGGCTTCGGCACAAGATCGTTCCGGGCGATCTCGTGCTGGTGACACCAGAACTGCCCCATCGGTACTCCACGAAATCGGGGCGATATTGGAGCGAGTGCTATCTAATCTTTGATGGTCCGGTCTTCGACCTTTGCCGCACCCAGGGCGTCTTAAACTCCGAACGTCCAGTGATCCATCTGGAGCCGATTGACTTCTGGCTGGCACGGCTGCAAGCTGTCGTCACCTCCCCAGCCTCCCAATCAGTTGTGGAAAAGGCGGCGGAAGTCAGCCGCCTCCTGGCCTTGCTGCTGGATATCTTTGTCGCGGAAAGTGTCTCACCCCCCGAGCACGGAGCGGCCTGGCTGGCGAAGGCCAAGGCGAGGCTCGATGCCAACATGGAGATCGAGATTGACCCTTACACCTTGGCAAGCGAACTAGGGGTAACTTATGAGACCTTCCGAAAGGGTTTCCAGAAACAGTTCGGCGTGTCGCCAAGCCTTTACCGGACCCAAAGACGGATTGCAGCTGCATGCCGCTTGCTGAAGCTGACGACGATGACGCATCAGCGGATCGCGGAGCATCTAAGATTTTCCGATGAGTTTCACTTCTCCAAGCGGTTTAAACAGATTGTGGGCGTCAATCCACGTGAATATCGCAGGCAAATTATCGAACAGCACCTACCGCCGGGCGTTTAGCCGGAGGAAGTCGACCAGGCGACGTGCAGAGGACTCACAAGGAGCATACCAGTCAAATCTGCCTGGCGAGCGCTCAATGTGGTAAACTGTATCCAGTCATTTCGCACGTCCCGCTCCCCAAGTCAATACCCTTATGTCCCAAGTCACCCTCGAAGCCATTACCGAAGACCTGCACCGGAGTCGCTCCGCCGCACTTTTGCCCGCCCTCGAAGCGGGATTGAACCAGCAGCAGCTGCAGGCGTTTGCGCACGATGACGGCCCCTGCCTGGTACTCGCCGGGGCGGGAAGCGGCAAGACCACGGTCCTGACCCGACGAGTCGCGCGGCTTCTCGCCCGAGGCACCGATCCGCAGCGAATTTTCGTGGCGACCTTTACCAAGAAAGCGGCGGAAGAGATGGGCAGCCGCCTGGCTTCCCTTCTAGGCGAGGGCGGCGAAGCGATTGTCGAGAAGATGTGGATCGGCACGTTCCACTCACACTGCCTGCGGATTCTCAAGTTTGAGTGGGCGCACCTCTTCGGCAAAGCGGGATATTTCCAGCTTGCCGACGAAAACTGGCAGATACGGGTCGCGAAAGCTATTCTGGGCGATAAAGACTGGATGGCACGCGGACTGCCCTCACCTCCCTTCGGCCTGAATGTGGCCTACGACCCCAAAGGAGCACTCAGCGCCGTCTCCGCCGTGAAGAACCGCGGGTTCCGGGTAGAGGAAGCCGAAGCCGCATTCCGTGCCCATGAGCCGCTCTGGGCCGACCCCAGTATCCAGCTTCTCGCCAAATTCTGGCGCTGCTATGAACAGGCCAAGCAGGCCAAGTTCGATATTCTTGCCAAAAAGCCGTCCCGTCGATTGGACTTCGACGATCTTCTCATTGAAGCCCTTGTGCTCCTGCAGGAACAGCCCGCGATTCGAAAGAAATATCAGGAATTCTTCCAGTATCTGTGCATTGATGAGACGCAGGATACATCTTCCGTGCAGTGGGAAATCGCCCGTCTGCTCTCCGCCGCCCACTCGAATATCTTCATCGTCGGGGATGTCGGTCAGGCGGTCTACGGCTTCCGTGGCTGCTCCCCGGAGGCCACAGTCGGACAGTTCGGCGCGGCCTATCCCAACGGAACGGTCATTCGTCTGCCCACCAATTACCGCTCATCGGCGACCATCGTGCGAGTCGCGAATGAGCTGATCGAGCGCTCCGGGATTGATGCCAAGTACCGGCTGGAAATGGCTTCGGTCCACCCTGAAGGCGAGCCGCTGTCGCAGCATGAGCATGAGCATGCCGACTCCGAAGCGCTCTTCGTCGCCGAGTCGCTGAAACAGATCCAGGCGACCGGGACCGCACTGCGGGACTGCGTGGTGCTCTTTCGCACGAATGCCTACTCCCGCGCCTTGGAAGAGGCATTCGTCAAAAACGGCGTCCCCTATGTTCTCCAAGGCGCCATGGGGTTTTACGCCCGCCGGGAGGTGCGTGACCTGGTAGCGTTCCTGCAGCTCTCCGTCGAGCGCGACAGCCCCTCCGCCGATGAGGCCGTCAAGCGGGTGCTGAATGTCCCCTCCAAGTCCTTTGGGAAGCCGACGCATTTTCTGGGCGGGGCCTTTATCGCCGCGCTGGAAACGCAGGCCGCCCTTAAAAGTCAGTCGCTGTACAAGACGCTGGCAACCGGCCAGTTCAAGACCTGGCAAGGTCTGGCGGCCAAAGATTTTCGGGACATGGTGCGGGACATCGCCCTCGCCGGGGACTCCGCCGAAGCCCGCCTGCGAAAAGCCCGCGAGATTGGCTACGACGACTGGCTCCTGCGCGAAGAGGGCCATGTGGAGGACGAAGGCAACTCCCGACTTGACAACCTGGAGGAGCTTTGCACCGCCGCCGCGGCTTTTCCCACTCCTTTGGACTTCATCGCGTTTGTGGCGGCCCAGAACAAGCCCATCGGCGAAGAGGAAGCAGGCGACGCCGTCGAGATGATGACCATCCACCGAGCCAAAGGCCTGGAATGGCCCGTCGTGTTCGTCGTCGGCTTCGCTTTTGGGATGCTTCCGCATCATCGCTCCCTGCGCTGGCTGGACGAAGAAAAAACGCAGCTCGCCGGGGACAGCATCGAAGAGGAGCGCCGGCTGGCCTATGTCGCCATCACCCGGGCCAAAGATCGGGTCTTTCTTTCCTGGCCCTTGCAGCACCAGACACGCGCCCTCAGCCGGTCGCCATTTCTGAAGGAGATGCCATCGCTGCCGGAGATGGAAGTTGCCCCACTTGAGGCTGATTCGAAAGAAGCAAGTTCTTGACACTCCTACTCCAATTACGCTAAAATATCTTCATGGAACTGACCCCCACTGAAGTCGAAGCGGTGACGCAGGACGTCATCGAGAAATATCAAAAATTCGTCAATCCGACCCAGGTCGCACTGCTCAAAGTCGGCGGATTTGACCACATTGAACACAAAGCCGAAGGGGTGACGATCACTGACCTGGAAGGCAATACTTATATCGACTGCCTCGGCGGCTACGGCGTCTTTTCGCTCGGCCATCGCCATCCCAAAGTCGTGGATGCCGTGAAACGCCAGCTCGACTTGATCCCAATGGGCTCCAAGACTTTCCTCAACAAGCCCCTCGCCGATCTCTGTGCAAAGCTGGCGGAGATCACCCCCGGCGACCTGCAGTACTCGTTTATTTCGAACTCAGGCGCGGAAGCCGCCGAAGCGGCCCTGAAGATCGCGCGCATGGCGACAGGCAAAACCGACTTCATCTCGACTGTCGGAGCCTACCATGGCAAGACCATGGGCGCCCTGGCAATCACCGGGCGCGAAGTGTACCGAAAGCCCTTCGAGCCGATGCTGCCCGGCGGCTGCTTCGTCCCCTTTGACGACGCTCCCGCCATTGAGGCCGCCATCACGGACAAAACTGCAGCGGTGATTCTGGAGCCGGTGCAGGGCGAAGGAGGGATCATCGTCCCCTCCCCCGACTACTTCCCGAGAGTCCGCGAAATCTGCGATCGCCATGGCATACTTTTGATTGCCGATGAAGTCCAGACAGGGCTTGGGCGGACGGGGAAATTATTTGCCGTAGATCACTGGAATGTCAAACCAGATATGATGACCCTCGCCAAGTCTCTGGGCGGCGGCGTGATGCCGATCGGGGCAACTCTGGCGACGGCCGAGATCTGGGGGAAAGTCTTCCACGAAAATCCTTTCATTCACACCAGCACCTTTGGCGGCGGTGAACTGGCCTGCGCGGCGGCACTCGCCGCGCTGGAAGTCATTGAAGAAGAAGATTTGGCGACGAAAGCCGCCGAGAATGGGGCCTACTTCCTCACGGGCTTGCAGAGTATTGCAAAGAAGCATCCGAAGATTTTGAGAGAAGCCCGCGGGCTGGGACTGATGCTGGGAGCCGAGTTCACCGACAGCGATATCGGCAAGCTGGTGATTGGCACGATGGTGCATCGCGGGGTCGTAGCCGCCTACACCCTGAACAACCCGAAAGTCGTCCGCTTTGAGCCGCCGTTAATTATCACACGCGCCGAGATTGATACGGTGCTGGGCGTCTTCGAAGCCGGGATACAGGACGCAATAGAGCTGCTGGGGGATTTGATCTAACCTGGGCCACAAAGGCCAGCCTTCTCACCCGCGCCGCACCAGGGTCATCTGCATCCCGTAGCGAGGCCGGAGGGTGATAATCGGCTGCGTGACCACCCGGTGCCCCGGCACAAGCCGGGGCCGCCACATCTGGCCGAGTGTTGCCAAAGTGAGGATACCCTCCATCCAGGAGAACTGCTCTCCGATACAGGTCCGAGGGCCCCCGCCAAAGGGGAAGTAAGCGAATTTCGGCCGCTCAGCTTCCGCTTCAGGAGTCCAGCGGTCCGGGTCGAACCGGTGCGGGTCAGGGAAGAAACGCTCGTCCAGGTGGGTCACCGCCTGCGAGGGCAGCACGATGGAGTTCGCCTTTAGAACATAGCCGCGCACTTCATAATCGGTGAGAATACGGCGGCCGATCACCCAGGCAGGGGGGTAAATCCGCAGGGATTCCGCAAAAACCCGGCGGGTGTAGGGCAAAGACTCGAGATCGTCCATCGTCGGAATTCGCCCGCCGAGCACGCCGTCTATCTCTTCGTGGAACTTACGCTCGGCCTCCGGGTTTTGCGAAAGCAGGTACCAGGTCCAGGTGAGGGCATTTGCGGTCGTCTCATGGCCGGCGAGAAACAGGGTCATCGCCTCGTCGCGTACCTGAACATCGTTCATGCTTTCACCGTCTTCCTCATCTTGAGAAAGCAGCAGCATGGAAAGCAGGTCGCCCCGGTCTCCCGAAGCACGGTGTTCGGTGATCAGGCGGCCGATCTTCGCGTCCAGCAGGGCGCGGGCGACGCGGGCGCGGCGCACGACGGGGAGCGGCAGTTTCTCGAAGAAGTCCGGCAAAGGCAGCAGCAGCAGCCGAAAGAGAGCAATCACTTCCTCCATCGCTCCGCCGATTTCCGCGGCTTCCTCCTCAACCTCCGTGTCGAACAAGGTCTTGCCGACAATTGCCAGGGTCAGACGCATCATCTCCACAGACATGTCCAAAGTTTCGCCGTCCCGCCACCGCTCCCCGGTCTGGCGGGAGTACAGCGTCATGGAATCCCCAAAGGCCGCCACGCGGTTCCGGTGGAACGCTGGCTGGACCAACCGCCGCTGCCGCAAATGCCGCTCCCCTTCACTCGTGAGCAGCCCCTCTCCCAGCAGCATCTTCGCGCGTTCCAGGCCACGTCCTTTTTTGAATTGTTTCTGGCGTGTGACAAGAACGTCCTTGATCAGATCAGGATGATTGATCAGATAGACGGGATGCTTGCCGAGTGGAAGCTGAACGATGTCTCCGTACTGGGCAGCTGCCCGTCTAAAAAGTGCGATTGGATCGCGCCGCAAAGCAAGCAAACATTCACCAGGGAAACGCTGCGGCAGGACAGGGGGCTGAGAACTCATAGCCTCAGTATACCTTGCCGTCGCACCCCCTCGCAGATTCTTTTAACGATTGATGGCTCTTTCCCCGTCCCTGTGTTCTTATTCAGCGGTGGTACTTACAGCGGGCGAGCATAAAAATCAATATAGCCGCCTAAGGCGCTGATTATTCTTGGGCCTTGTCAGTACATCCGAAATCCCATGGCAATGCCGAGTTTAATTCAAGGTTTTTGCGCCGCCCTTTGGCTGAACTCCTCTCCTACAGCGCTCTATGTGTGGACCGGAGTTCTGCTTTGGAACTTCCTGGCTCGACCCTGGGAAGAGGCAGATTTGGAGCCTCGGTTTTGGGAATCGTTTGGCCTTATGCACCCTCTCAGGCGGTCTATTCGCCGGTAAATCCGGGGCATTCAGCCTCTTGATATCTTTGTAACCCCAGGTTAATCCTTTGCGGGATTGAAACAAGATTAAACAGGATACAATACGCTGTACTGATATTCGCCTATCAAGGCATGGACCCTCAGAAAGGAATCCTAAACCATGACAGATGCACCTGATTTTCTACGAGATGCTGTAAGTCGACGCACATTTCTGGCCCGCATGACCGCAGCCGGACTGGGCACGGCGGCAGCTGCCCTGATCGCCGGATGCGGCGGCAGTGGAGGAGGCGGAAACTCTTCCACCCCTACCAACCCGCTGACAACATTTGCGGACCAGGCGAACTTCCCCGGCATTCCCGGCGCGAATGAGAATACTGTTGTCCTCAACTTCGCCCTGACACTGGAAACACTTGAGGCGGACCTCTACCGTCAGTCACTCAACATTGCGTCAGGAATGGATATTAATACCCCGCTTCCGACTGATGTTTCCGGTTACACGCTGAGTGTCCCGAACGGTGGGTTGGACAGTTCGACCCCGGGCGGAGACGGCACCATTGGCTACCTCTATCTCAAGCAGTATGCCGGTGTCGAAGCCGCGCACCGCGATTTCCTGCGGGCTGCTCTAGGGGCAAACGCCGTTCCGGCAAACCCCAAAGGCTACAACCTGGGCCTGTCAGCGGGTACGGACCTTAAGACCATTCTGCAGCTCATCCGCACGGTCGAAGAGACTGGCGTAACGGCGTACCTCGGCGCGGCAGGCTTCCTGACCGATGCTTCCCTGGTGCAGATCGCCGCAAGTATTTATTCGACTGAAGCACGACATTCGTCCGGCATGAATTATATTCTTGGACTTCCGACTGGGCCAACCGGCGATGTTGGCGGCAGCCAGCCGGCGAAAGATGTTTCGGCTGATGAGTTCGAATACGCCCAGACGCCTAAAGCAGTTCTGGCCGCCATTCGCCCATTCTTCATTCAGTAATACTTCAGAAATTGTAGAAAGGTACTTTAACCATGCCCACGCATGCCACACTCTATTTCGGGGCTGACCCGAAGATCGCAAATACCACTTCTGTCGCGATCCCTAACACGTCTCCCAAGGCCGGCTCCGGTGCCGACGTTAAAGTGTTAAACTTCGCTCTGGCCCTCGAAACTCTGGAAGCCGAGCTGTATCGACAGGCCATCCTGCGGCTGACCACCGGCGGCAAAGACTTCTACGGCAAGACAATCACCGGTTTGGGTCTTACCGGCCCCGACGTGACCTACCTGCAGACCTTTGCACGTGTCGAGTCCGAGCATCAGAAGTTCCTGGAAGGAGCCCTCGGTGGTAACTGGGCCGTCGCCGCCGGTGCCGGGTTCGATTTCGGCTTTGCCGACACGAACCTGTTCGGCACGCCCCCACTGGATCGCTTCAGCACGATCGCTCTGGTCTACGCCGCCGAACAGACCGGTATCTCCGCCTATCTGGGCGGTGCAGGCCCCGGAGGTTTGACCCCTGGCGGTCCATACCTCGGAATCGCCGCCAGCATCCTCGGCACGGAAGCACGCCATACGACAGCGGTGGCAATCCTGCTGAACGGCAACCCGAATCTCTTCCCACAGCTCAAAGCCAAGCTGGCAACGGCTCCTCTGATTAACGACACCGGCACCGGTGGCGCGATCGGTATTGACACCGCCCTAGCTCCCGACGCCATCCTGAGCCAAGGCGGACTGGTTGCTGCCGACACCACAGTCGCAGGCGATGGTCGAATCAATCCGATCTCCGGCCCCAACGGCTTCGTTTTCGTTGGTGCATAGGCGAACGTAACGAAAAAGCGCGGTTCTCTCCGAGGGAGAGAGCCGCGCTTTTTTCTTTTCCGGGGAAGTTGTGAATGTAAAAAAACTGAGCTAAGCACTTGTGAAAAAGTTACCTGGGATTTTCCTCAGCCCCGGAGCGGCTTTCTCCGTGTAGCCCGGCCTTTCAAGGCCGGGGCTAAATCCCAGGTAGCACAGGCACGAGTACTTAGCCTCCAATATGCGACATCTCGACTTTAGGCCGCAGGCGGCTTTCTTCGCTGCGCTGCTCCGAGTAGCGGTCATTGCGCCCGGACCAGAGGCGGCGCACAGCGGCAGCGATCTCCCCCTCGGAGGCTCCACCGCGCAGCAGGGCACGGAGATCGAAGCCGTCAGCGGCGAAAAGGCAGGTGTATAGCTTGCCTTCAGCGGAGAGGCGGGCACGGCTGCAGTCGCCGCAGAAGGGCTTGGTCACGGAAGCAATGACGCCGATTTCACCCCCGCCGTCCAGGTAGCGGTATCTCAAAGCCACTTCTCCTGGATAGTTTGGGGCGATTGGTTCGAGCGGCAGGACCTGGTGGATACGCGCAACGATCTCGGAGGCACCTACGACATCCCCAAGCTGCCAGCCATTGGTCGCCCCGACATCCATGTACTCGATAAAACGCAGGATATTTCCGGTGCCGTGGAACCGGCGGGCCATTGCCACAACATCCCCGTCATTGACCCCGCGCTGTACCACCATGTTGATTTTCAGCGGCGTAAGCCCCGCAGCCTGGGCGGCTTCTATTCCTTCCAAAACCCGGCCCACCGGGAAGGCGACATCATTCATGGCTTGAAAGACAGAGTCGTCAAGCGAGTCGAGGCTGACTGACACACGGCTCAAACCGGCAGCCTTCAGAGACACGGCTTTGCGGGCGAGCAGTGCGCCATTCGTCGTCAATGTCAGGTCGCGCAGCCCTGGGAGCGGCGCGAGCATGCCGATCAAAGTTTCCAAGTCCCGTCGCAGAAGCGGCTCCCCTCCGGTCAGACGTATTTTCTCGACGCCCAGTCCGAGAAAGATCTGTGCCAGCCTTGTGATCTCCTCGAAACTCAGCAGCTCTTTCGGCGGCAAAAAAGCGAAGTCGCGCCCGAAGATTTCCTTCGGCATACAATAAGTACACCGGAAGCTGCAGCGATCGGTAACTGAGATCCTTAAATCCCGGAGTGGGCGTGAAAATGTGTCGATAACGGTCAAGGGGATCGCTTCAAGCATGAAGTTGTTATACCCGTATCGGAGCGCCTTTAGTTTTTACGCCTGGGTGTTGACGATCCAGAACATCCAAGGCTTAGTCACTGAGACCGAATCCAATATTGACATCAAGTGACGATTGCTCTCGGCAGGTTGCAAACGTCTTGCTCTGGTTCGTTCGGATGCGGATGCTTACATGAAATCGGTGCGCGCAGCGGGGATAGAGATTGAAGTGGCAGCCGCGCTGAACCACTCCCGGGCGGCAGGCACGCAGGCAATCCCCAAATACATACGCACATTCGGGTGCCCGGATAGTTTATTCTGCGAGGGTCATGCCAAGTCTGTACATCTCGCTTCCTAGCTGGCGACGAATGCCAGCGGCTATTTCTACAACTTCACTATGCGTGGTTCCTGACACAAAATTTCACCGCTTTTCGTGATGAAAATGCCGCCGGACACGATGCTCACAAGCCTCGGTTACGGTGGTTCTTTTTTTTGCAAATTTTATCTCGTTACATCTTGACGCAGAGGCCATGATTGTGCTATACTTCTCCTCCAAAAGATTGGGATTCCCACTGTGCGGCACCCCCTGCCGTCTGCATAAACTCGTTTTCGTTGACGATTGATTTAGAAGAGGATCGCTCCCGCATGAACCCGACTGGCCTGCCCCCTAAGCAGGGGCTGTATGACCCGGATTTTGAGCATGATTCCTGCGGCGCAGGATTTGTCGTCAATATCAAAGGCAAAAAATCTCATGAGATCGTAAGTCAGGCCCTGACTATCCTGCGAAATCTGGCGCATCGCGGCGCCTGTGGCAGTGAAGCGAACTCCGGTGACGGAGCCGGTATTCTGCTGCAGGTACCCCATGCGTTCTTGACGCGCGAGTGCGCGAAACAAGGGCTTACTTTGCCTGACGCCGGGATGTATGCCCCCGGCATGGCCTTTTTGCCTCGGGATCCGGCGGAGCGCCAGATCTGCGAGTCCCTCCTCGAAAAGATCGTCGTCGAAGAAGGCCAGAGGTTCCTCGGGTGGCGCGATGTGCCGACAAATAATTCCACACTCGGAGAGACAGCGATCGCGGCCCAGCCGATGATCCGTCAGTTCTTTGTCGAGCGCGGCGCGGATATCACGGATATTCTTCATTTCGAGCGCAAGCTGTGCGTCATCCGCCAGACCGCCGCGCATCGGCTTCTTCTGACCGGCATGGGCGGCAACGAGAAGTTCTACATCCCCAGCCTTTCGGCCCGCACCATCGTCTACAAGGGCATGCTGATGCCGGAGCAGGTGGATGAGTTCTTCCCCGACCTACTCGATCCACTGATGGAAAGTGCACTGGCCCTAGTTCACTCACGCTTCAGCACGAACACCTTCCCAAGCTGGGAGAGATCGCATCCCTACCGCATGATCGCCCACAACGGTGAGATCAACACACTGCGCGGAAATGTCAACTGGATGCGTGCCCGTCAGGCCCAGTTTGCGTCGGAGCTGTTTGGCGAAGACCTGCCGAAGATGCTGCCGATTATCGATGCCGAAGGCAGCGATTCGGCAATGTTCGACAACTGTTTCGAATTTCTGGTCCTGAGCGGCCGCTCCCTCCCGCATGCCATGATGATGATGATTCCCGAACCCTGGGCCAATCACGAAAGCATGAGCGCGGAGAAGAAGGCGTTTTATCAGTTCCACAGCTGCCTGATGGAGCCCTGGGACGGACCGGCCTCCATTGGCTTCACCGACGGCGTCCAAATCGGTGCTGTGCTGGACCGCAACGGCCTGCGCCCTTCGCGCTACTATGTGACCAAGGACGATCTGGTAGTGATGGCTTCGGAAGTTGGCGTACTCGATATCGCCCCGGAGCGTATTCTGTCGAAGGGCCGGCTGCAGCCAGGCCGTATTTTCCTTGTTGATACCGAACAGGGCCGGATCATTGGCGACGATGAAATCAAAGACAGCATTGCCGGGGAGCATCCCTACGGCGAGTGGCTGAGCAGGGAGCTGGTCCAGCTCTCCGACCTGCCGATGCCGACCGATGTCCCAACGACCACACACGAGACGGTCCTGCAGCGCCAGCAGGCTTTCGGCTATACATTCGAAGACCTGCGGATTTTGATGGCACCAATGGCACGTCAGGGCATCGAGGCGATGGGTTCCATGGGAACCGATACGCCGCTTGCTGTGCTGTCGGACAAGCCGCAGTCGCTGTTCAACTATTTCCAGCAGCTCTTCGCGCAGGTTACTAATCCGCCGATCGACTGCATCCGCGAGGAGATCGTTACCTCTGCGGGTATGACCATCGGCACCGAAGGGAACCTGCTCCATCCTGGTCCGAAGAATGCCCGTCTGATTTCTCTGACCTCGCCGATTCTCACAAACGAAGATCTGGCCAAGCTGCGGCAGTGCAGTCTGCCCGAGTTCCAGGCCGTGACGCTGCCGATCGTCTTCAAGGTTTCCGAAGGGGCTGAGGGGCTGAAAGCGGCTCTGGATACGCTGTTTGCTCAGGCCGACGAAGCGATTGCGGATGGCAAGAATATTCTTATTCTGTCTGACCGCAGCATTGATGAGACGAATGCCCCGATCCCGGCACTGCTGGCATCGGCGGGCCTGCATCATCATCTCATCCGGCAGGGAACACGCACCCGTATTGGTCTGGTCCTGGAGTCCGGTGAGCCCAGGGAAGTGCATCACTTCGCACTCCTGGTCGGCTACGGAGTGGCTGCGATCAACCCATACCTGGCATTCGAGACTATCGACGATGCGATCCGCGAGGGCCTGCTGCTCGGAATCAGTCCTGAGAAGGCCCACTACAACTACATCAAAGCGGCAGTCAAGGGCATCGTAAAAGTTATCTCGAAGATGGGCATTTCAACGATCGAGAGCTACTGCGGAGCGCAGCAGTTTGAAGCCATTGGCCTGCATGAGTCGGTCATTGACCGATACTTCACCCGAACGGCTTCCCGTATCGGCGGGATCGGCATGGATGTGATCGCCCGCGAATCGACGATGCGCCATGCACATGCCTTTCCGCCACATGGCGCCATGCCGCACACTCTGGATGCCGGTGGCAACTATCAGTGGCGCGCGGACGGTGAATACCACCTGTTCAGCCCGCAGACGATTCACAAGCTGCAGCAGGCAGTACGGACCGCGGACTACGGCGTCTTCAAAGAGTACTCAACCCTTGTCAATGACCAGCTTGAAAAGCGTGCGACCCTGCGCGGCCTGCTCGGGCTGAAGCTGGCCGAAAACCCGATTCCTCTGGACGAAGTGGAGCCCTGGACGGAGATCGTCAAGCGCTTCAAAACCGGGGCCATGTCCTACGGATCGATCAGCGCTGAAGCACATGAAGCACTGGCGATCGCGATGAACCGCATCGGCGGCAAGAGCAACACAGGCGAAGGCGGCGAGGACCCGGCACGGTTCATTCCTGACGCCAACGGCGACTCGCGAAACTCCGCCATCAAGCAGGTAGCGTCGGGCCGCTTCGGCGTCACCAGCCACTATTTGGTGAATGCCAAAGAGCTGCAGATCAAGATGGCCCAGGGCGCAAAGCCTGGCGAAGGCGGCCAGCTTCCTGGAGCGAAGGTCTATCCATGGATTGCGAAAGTACGCTTTTCGACCCCTGGAGTGGGCCTGATCTCTCCGCCGCCGCACCATGATATCTATTCGATCGAGGATCTGGCTGAGCTGATCCACGATCTGAAGAACGCCAACGTCAAAGCCCGAATCAGTGTGAAGCTGGTCTCGGAGGTCGGGGTTGGAACCATTGCCGCCGGAGTTGCCAAGGCCAAAGCGGACCTGGTTCTGATCAGCGGCCATGATGGCGGCACGGGTGCTTCGCCGCAGACATCCATCAAGCACGCGGGTATCCCATGGGAGATGGGACTGGCGGAGACACACCAGACCCTGGTGCTGAATAATCTGCGATCCCGCATCGTGGTCGAGACGGATGGACAGCTTAAAACGGGTCGGGACGTCGTAATCGCCGCCCTTCTCGGAGCCGAAGAATTTGGCTTCGCAACGGCCCCTTTGGTCTCACTCGGCTGCATTATGATGCGTGTCTGTCACCTCAACACCTGCCCGGTGGGTGTTGCAACACAGAACCCGGAGCTGCGCAAGAACTTCACGGGAGACCCGGCCCATGCGGTGAACTTCATGAAGTTTATCGCGGAGGAAGTCCGGGAGATCATGGCGACGCTTGGCTACCGGACACTTCTGGAAATGGTCGGCCATACCGAGCGGCTGGAAGCGAATCGGGCGATCAACCATTGGAAGTCGCAGGGCCTGGACTTCTCGAATGTCTTCCATCAGCCTGAGGTCGGCCCCGAGGTTGGACGCTACAAGCAGATGGAGCAGGACCACGGACTGGCACTGGCACTGGACAACACAACACTTCTGGAGTTGTGTCAGCCTGCCCTCGATCGAGGCGAGCGGGTCGAAGCCCGCATGCCGATCAAGAACGTTAACCGAGTGGTTGGAACGATCGTCGGAAGTGAGCTAACTCGTCGCTACGGGCAGCAGGGCCTGCCGGAAGATACGATCAAGCTGACATTCGACGGCTCGGCAGGCCAGTCCTTCGGAGCCTTCATGCCGCAGGGTATGACGCTGATTCTGAACGGCGACGCGAACGACTATCTGGGCAAGGGCCTCTCCGGCGGCAAGATCGTGATCGCCCCGCCGGAAGGTTCGACGTTCATCCCACGTGAGAATATCATCATCGGCAATACTGCCCTCTACGGGGCTACCGCTGGCGAAGTCTATATCCGAGGGATGGCCGGCGAGCGGTTCGCTGTCCGCAACTCCGGTGCAATCGCCGTCGTTGAGGGCGTTGGCGACCATGGCTGCGAATATATGACCGGGGGACGAGTGATCGTGCTTGGACCGACGGGCCGCAACTTCGCCGCAGGAATGTCTGGCGGCATCGCCTATATCTGGGATGTCGACGGCGACTTTGCGACCCGGTGCAATAAGCAGATGGTCGGCTTGGAGGCTCTCTCCGATCTGACCGAGATCGAAGAAGTCCGGCAGTTGATCCGCCGCTACCAGCAGTACACAAGCAGCGGGCACGCCGAGCGGCTTCTGAACGAGTGGGAAACGACCGTCACCCACATCGTGAAAGTCATTCCGCACGATTACAAGCGGATGCTGGAAGCGATCGCCCGCAACGAGGCTTCGGGCCTCAGCGGCGACGATGCCCTGCTGGCGGCATTCGAGGAGAATGCCCACGACCTGGCACGCACCGGCGGAGGCTAGCAAGCAGTCTACTTCTCTTCCGTCCGGCGTGGCGGGAGAGTTCAAACTTTAGAGACACGAGATTCACATATGGGAAAACCCACCGGGTTTATTGAATATCTGCGCGAGCTGCCGCTCGATCGAACAGCCACTGACCGCATACGGGACTGGAAAGAGTTCCATCTGCACCTGGACGAGAAAACTCTGCGCGAGCAAGGTGCCCGCTGTATGGACTGCGGCATCCCATTCTGCCATACCGGGACGGTTCTGAACGGGATGGCCTCGGGCTGCCCGATCAACAACCTCATCCCCGAGTGGAACGATTTGGTCTATCGCGGTCTCTGGCGCGAAGCACTGGACCGTCTGCATAAGACCAACAACTTCCCGGAATTTACCGGACGCGTCTGCCCCGCACCTTGCGAAGGTGCCTGCGTGCTTGGGATTACGTCATCCCCGGTGACCATCAAAAATATCGAATGTGCGATTATCGACAAGGGCTTCGAAGAAGGCTGGGTTGTCGCCGAGCCGCCGACCCGCCGTACCGGCAAAAAAGTCGCCGTGATCGGATCCGGCCCGGCGGGCCTCTGCGCCGCCGCCCAGCTGAACAAAGCCGGTCACCTCGTCACCGTCTTTGAGCGCAGTGACCGCGTCGGCGGGCTGCTCACTTACGGCATCCCGAACATGAAGCTGGCCAAAGAGCTGGTGGACCGGCGTGTCAAGCTGATGGAGCAGGAAGGAATTGCCTTCCTGACCGAGACTGAAGTCGGCAAAAACTATCCCGCCGATCGCCTGCAGAAAGAGTTCGATGCCGTCATCCTGGCTACGGGATCTACTAAGCCGCGTGGCCTTTCGGGCATTGAAGGCGGAGACTTAAAGGGAATCCATTATGCGATGGACTTTCTGACCGCCAACACGCAGAATCTGCTGGACGGATCAGAAAACGACAAGTTCGTTTCTGCCGAAGGGCATGACGTTGTTGTCATTGGCGGCGGCGACACCGGCACGGACTGCGTGGGCACCTCCCTGCGCCACAAGTGCCACAGCCTGGTCCAGCTCGAGATCCTGCCGAAGCCTCCGATGTCGCGTGCTTCCGACAACCCGTGGCCGCAGTGGCCGAAAGTCTACCGGATGGACTACGGACACGAAGAAGCGCTGGCGATGTTCGGGGCCGACCCGCGCGTTTACAACACGACGGCCAAGAAGTTCGTCGGTGACGACAACGGCTTTGTCAAAGAAGTGCATACAGTACAGATCGACTGGCAGCACGACGACAAGGGCCGCTTTGTACCCGTCGAGATCCCCGGTACGGAGAAAGTCTCAGCGGCGCAGGTCGTCCTCCTGGCAATGGGCTTTTTAGGCCCGGAGCAGTCCCTTTTGGACCAGATGGGCCTGGCCCGCGACGCCCGCTCGAATGTCGAAGCCGCCTATGGCAGCTATACAACTAACATCCCTGGTGTCTTCGCGGCCGGTGATGCCCGGCGCGGTCAGAGCCTCGTCGTATGGGCCTTCAACGAAGGCCGTGAGGCGGCCCGCGAGTGCGACCGCTACCTGATGGGCGAGACGCAGCTGCCGTAGGCTGCCCACTTCTACTTCAATCTGTTTTACGACGGAGGCAAAGATGCCCCCTCGCCCCAAGTTTGGGGAGCCGGATCAAGAGCACAAGAGAACGTAGGACCGGGGTTAGCCTCCGCCCATCTCACTTGTCTTATATCCAATTTGGCTCCCCAATCTTGGGGCGAGGGGGCATCTTTTTTTCAGGAACCCAATTATGACAACTCTCGCTGCTCCCGATACCCGCCAGGAACTCATCGACTACATCAAGCTGAAGCTGCTGGTTTCCAGCAGTGACCAGGTCTCGGATGATTTCGTTTCGAGACTGCGCCTGCCCCGAGAAGTCGTCGCGCATCTGCGTGAGCGCGTCCGTCTCTCCTATGGCGAGCTTAGCCCCATCGACGCCCGGGCGCAGGCGTTTCTGGACCGGTACCTGAAAGATGTTCCCACTGAACAGCCAGTGCAGCTGCCGGGACTCGGGCAGAGCTTTATTCTTGACCGGTCAGGCATGGCCTGTGAATTGTCCCTGCCGGAAGGCGGCGACCGATTCGACTCGGATATCGTCAGCTCCTATCGGCTCGGACATGGACAGGGCGTTCTGCATAACCCGAAAAGTGACCGGCGAACGACTCAGGGCGTCTTCCACGTCGCCGAGGGCGGAACCCCTGTGCCGTTCGAGAAAGTCTCCGTGCCGAAGGCTGCCTTCGCCGGCCTGCTGGGAGCGGCGCTCAACCCACCGCGCACTCTCCTGAGCCTGCCCTTTACATCCGGCAGCGACCAGAAGGCAGAGACATTCGTTTCGCTGCTGCTGCGCCCCGCCGTAATGCCGGAAGTCTTCGGCGTCACCCCTGCCCGGTCGATGGAGATTCGGTTTCTTGTCCCCGGCAACCTAGTCTGCAACCTGGACTTTTTGGAGCGTATCTTCGATAATGCGGGCGACCCGCACCTGCCCGAGAATGACGCCGGGCTTGACTTTGAGCACTGGACGGGGCATACCGGCTACGTGATACTGGCTCCCCACCTGACATCGCTCTCCAAGAAGGCTCTGGGCCTGCCGCATTTCGACGATGCCACCGATCGGCAGAAGCGCGACCGCATGTGCTGGTCCGGGCCGGATGAGCTGTACAACAACGGCGATGCGTTCAAAATCACGGCCCGCGATGAGCAGGGCGTCATGGTCACTGTGATCGCAGACAACTATTTCGGCTACTGCAAAAAAGAGGTCAAGACCCAGATCAACTTTTCGGCCAATCTTCTGGGCATGGTGGAAGAAGAGCATGCCGGCGGCGCTCTGGTGCACCCACAGTACGATCTGGGCAAGCGGTTCAGTATCGGGACCCACCTGCCGAAGTCCGCGCACACGTTCGAGCATGTGAAGGGACAGTTTGGGGCGCTGATGTCTTTGCAGCCCGAGGGGTACGGAATCGACAAAGTCCATGCCGACATTTACTACGTGCCGGAAACGGTCGAGATCGATCTAAACACGCAGGCGGTCACCTGGCAGAACCTGACCGGGCGGCAGTCGCTGCCACTGGATCCGAATATCACCTATGTCGCCCCGTCCGGATACAAAGTGAGACTGGAAAAGGAAGCGGATTCGGGCCAGTGGCGGCTGGTGGGAACGACGGCGGAAGGGACCTTCTGTCACAAACCCAGCACCGTCTCCGGGGGAGGCAAGTCAGAGATTTCCAAATCGATTTCCGACTCCATCATGCACGCCCCTTTCTTTATCGCGGATTTCCGTCAGGACATGGATGCCGTTTCAACCCTGCTGATTTATGACTACTCGCAGCGCTTCCGCGACCGGCCGGGACAGGGCAGCCGCCCCATCCTCAGCCCAGAGCGCTCGCTCGGGTCGGTAATCAAGCTGCTGACTCCCTCTACGACACTCTACACTGATGAGTACAACCAGTGGCTCGAATCCATTCCCCATCCGACTCGCGAGCTGGCCTATCTCGTCAAGCGTTTCTACCAGCCGGAGATGGGTGAGAATTGGCGCGAGCAGTTCAGCGTGGACGTGGTCAATGGCCGCCCAGGCAACGAGCTGCGCTTCAAGGGCGAAAAGCTGGTCGCACACTATGCCCGCGTCGGTTTCACCGCCGAGGGCGACTGGCGTATCTTTTCGCTGCGCAACGATTTCGTGCCCGCCGAGAAGCTCCAGGAAGAGGACGATATCTCGGCGTCGATCGTCGTTCCAGCGCCACTTCTTCCCAATATTAACACAAAATATACCGGGCCAAAAAGCTTTAAGATCGTTCAGAATGCCGAGCGGCGGCTGTTTCAGCGGCCCGATGAAGCGATTCATCGCGGCTACGATACGCTTACCGAAGCGCATTTTGCCCGCCCGGATAACTTCTTTTCTAACTACGCCCCGCTGACGCAGGCCGATGCGAAAAAGCTGACGGCATCGCCGATCACTCTGAGCGAATTCACCGCGCCGATGCAGGAAGTCATCCGGCGGGCGGCATTGGCTCCTGGTTACTTCGTGTCCTCGGCCCATCCCCGCATCGTGGACGGCAAGCCCACCAAAAACCCGCGCTACCTCCAGGTCCGAGCCGATCTGCTCGACAGCCGCCCGAATTATCTGTCGCAGGTGGGCATGCGCCTCTACCGGCAGGTCGCCCCGGATCAGCCGCTTCCCACGCCCGTCAACGCCGTCCTGGCGGGCCGCCGCCTGAACCCGCCCGAGCCGGGGGTCCGCTCCCTGGCCGTGCTTAATCCGATCCACTATCAGGAAACACCCGAACTGTTCATGGAGCTGATCAGCAGCCTCACGGGCAAATCCCCCTCTACGACTGGGGCCGGGTCGGAGGGTGCCCTGACCAAAGGGCCGTTCAATGCCCTGCCGCCGATCATCGACCTGAATAATGCCCTGGTCTCCCATTTGCTGACTTCCAGCGAGTGCTTTGCGACGGCGGCGGGCTTTGTCGGCCCGCACTACCGCGTGGACCACGATGTCAGCCTGCTGATCCCGGAGATCTGGTCGCGGATGGAGGTGTCTGAGCGGCTGCCGTCGTCGCTGATTGAGAAGAACTATCTGGAAAAGATGGAAGATTTTGAGATGGACGGGCGGCGCGTCCTCGCCAGCCGCCTCGGGTACCGGATCACGCCACACTTCGTGCGAACCTTCTTCGGCATGGTCTTCGACAACCCGAACGATGTCTTCAGCCCGGAGATGCTCTGCCCCGAAACCCAGGACCTGGCGGCATTCGCCGACGGCGTGGACAACATTGTGACCACCCAGAAGCTGATCGCTGAAAACTACTTCGCCGACGGCAGCATCGCCCTCGCCTGCCCGCCCCTCTTCGCCCTGCTGCATATCATGCGCGACGGCGAGTTCGAGGGCAAAGACATCTCCGACCCTGCCCTGCGGGAGCTGTTCACTACAGAAGCACTTCTCAGCTCCTCCTGGTACCGGGAGCGGCTCTCCACCCAGCAGTCCCTTGACGTGCGCCAGTGGAAACGCCATATTCAGTACCTGCGGGACTTCCTCAACAAGCCCAACCCGCTGTCCCCCACCCTGCTCCGCGAGGTCACCGCCCGCTTGACACAGGCCCAGACCCGCTGCGAAGCCGCCGAGAAGCCGGGCTACCCCGACTCCCTGCACGGCTTCCTGGGAGCCGATCCGTCCGTGCTGGGCGACCGATAGGGGCAGGGCTAGCCCCTCCCCTTCTTCCTGGTACGTGACAAATCTGCGGCGTTCCGCAGCTTAACAGGGCGGAATACGCACGCTCCAAAGCGTATTCGCGCCGTACGATCGGTTTTCTGCCTAAACCGGGTGTGTAAAACCGCAAATAAAGCATTTGGCGCAGTATTGCCATAAATGCAGTATAATGGCGAAAAGCTACGAAGCGCGGCATAACGCTAGTTAGGTTGCTTGAAGCTGTTATTTTTGCAATTACCACAGGAGAGAATACTTGGACGATACTACAACTCAAGATGGTGAAGATATTCTGTTCGAGGCAGAAGAAGCTGATGATACTGGAGACTTAAATTTAACAGAGGGGAGTCGTACTATTCGCACTAATTCTGCTGACCCTGAAATTGAGTCATTGCATGGCAAATGGAAAAGAGGGCGTCTTATTTTACAACCTGATTTCCAGCGCCAATTTGTTTGGGATGGTGCGAAAGCTAGTCGCTTAATCGAATCCGCTTTGCTATCGGTTCCTCTACCTATAGTTTATTTAGCAGAGGAACCAGACAATAAAGAGTCTGTAATTGACGGTCAGCAACGCTTGACATCATTCTTCTCATTCCTTGACGGTAAGTTTCCAAGTGGGCAATCATTTAAGCTAACGAAGATGAAAGTTTTCCCTGAGTTAAATCGCAAGGGCTATAGTGATTTAAGCGAGGAGCTACAGGACAAAATCCGCTATTATCAAATTCGTACTGTGACCATACGACGGGACTCAGACCCGGACCTAAAGTTCGAGATATTTGAGCGGCTTAATACAGGAGCAGTGCCGCTCAATGAAATGGAACTCAGGAATTGCGTCTATCGTGGTCACTACATGGCGTTGCTAAAAGACTTAGCCGAGAACGGTGATTTTATGGATTTAGTTGGGTTGAAGAAGCCTGACAAACGCATGAAAGACCTTGAATTAGTTTTACGTTTTGCTGCTTTCTATCATGCCACCTACCTAAAATATCAACCGCCAATGAAGCGGTTTTTTAACCGTGAGATGGAAAAGTATCAATACATATCTCCCGAAGATGCCCAGCATCTCCGCGAGGCGTTTAAAAACTCTGTCCAGATAGTTAAATCCTTGTTTGGAGATGCTGCGTTTCGCCGGTTTTATCGTGGTAATGAATCAAATCCAAATGGTTTATGGGAGTCGCAACAATTTAATACTTCCCTATATGATGTAATGATGGGTGTTTTCCATAGTAAAGACAAAAACCAAGTTTATGCCGCATTAGATTCTATTCGAGAGGGG
>JANXMY010000004.1 GCA_025354405.1 Armatimonadota bacterium | reverse complement strand
GACTGCTTTATGACCACTACATTATTCGAGAACCTCGCAGGGGTCCTGCAAGTGTCTCCGGAGAGAAGAGACCGCTACTTAGTTTCCGTGCAGCAATATATCAATTTTCAGCGGGACGGTTTTCTGGTAGTACCACAGTTGGTATCTCCAGAAGAGATAGACGAACTTCGACTTCACACCGAAGATTTGATGCAGGGGCGGCTGCCGGAGCAGAACCGAAGTATGGCTTCTGGAGATATCCCGAGCAGCGGGACTTCGATTCAAGTCTTGGAAGCGCCACCCGCACATCTCTCTGCGGAGGAGAAAGCCCAGTATTTCCTGCGTATCCATATGCTGCATCGGCAGCTGGAGCTGCACGAACGATACCTCCTGCACCCGAGAGTGCTGGATGTCCTCGAGGCAATAATTGGGCCTGACGTTCTCGCTCTGCAAACTATGCTGTTTCTGAAGCCGCCGGGTAAGCCGGGGCAGGGATGGCATCAGGACCGTTTTTACATCCCAACGCATCCAAACACCCTTTGCGGTGCATGGATCGCGATAGACGACACCGATGAGCAGAACGGGGCGATGTGGATGGCACTTGGCAGCGGCGCGGAGCCGATCTACCCACCGCATGCAGATCTGGGCCACAGTGCCTTCGGGCAGCGCAACTTAGATCAGATCTCTTATGTCAACGGCGTCAGTGATCCGGACGATGAAAAAAACGATCTCTCGAAGATCGCCGACAAATATCCACAGGTACTGGTAACGGCGAAAGC
The DNA here is from genome assembly GCA_025354405.1 of Armatimonadota bacterium. Lineage (GTDB taxonomy): Bacteria > Armatimonadota > Armatimonadia > Armatimonadales > Capsulimonadaceae > JANXMY01. Next base: position 17,076 of record JANXMY010000004.1, on the reverse strand, counting down.
GGGCGATGTCGTGTTCTTTAATGGCCATATTCTGCACCGATCGAAGAAGAACTGGTCAGCAGACCGACTCCGGCGCTCGTTTGTCAGCCACTACTGCAACGCGCGGTCCTTCACTCAATGGGGTGGGGATTCTCCTCTGACGACCGATCCAGCGACCGGTATGACCAACGCTGCGCATATCTTGGCTCGCGGCGATACACACCTTCCCTTCGCGCAGCCCCGGTTTGGTACATTTTGCGCGGCCCAGCTGACCCCGGAGCAGCGGCAGGAGATGAGCGATGAGTATGCGGTGATGATGATGGGAGACATGGACAATGGCTTGATGGGACTGACGCCAGCGGACCCGGAAATCGTGCATGACTAAAAACTCGGTGGGTGACAGGTGACTTGTGGGTATAATTAGTGCAGGAAAACGTGGGCTGTCCGGCGAACAAGCCGACAGCCCACGCACCCATTCTCTACAAGGAGCCTGTATATTTTCTTATGGCTGAAAAAGCACGAAACATTCCGATCGATCTCGACGGGGATGATATGGACGAGAGTTCATTTGAAGCCGCGAACGCCATTCCAGGTGTCCAGGACGACAGAGAAGATGAGGAGCAGAAACGAACTCCGATCGATCTCGACACTCCGTATGTCGCTGCCGCCTCGTCGGAAACAGCGCAAGCCCCTCGAACTCTTATTATCGAGCCAGGACCGCTGCCAGCCACCGAGGAAATGGAAGAGCTGCGTTCGCAAACCACGATTGCTAAGGATAACTACCTGCGAACACTGGCGGAGTTTCAGAACTATAAGCGTCGAGGCGACGCCCAGAAGCAGCTGCTCAGACAAGAAGCAAATGAGCGGCTGATCAAGGAACTCCTGCCAATTCTGGATGATTTCGATCTGGCCTTGGAAGCCGCCAGGAAATCAGAAAGTTATGAGCAGCTCATTGGCGGTGTCAGTGCCATTCTGCGAAAGTTTCAGGATACTCTCGCCAAAGAGGGCGTGAACGCGATCCCTGCGGTCGGCGAACCCTTCAACACGGAAGTCCATGAGGCAGTGATGCTGGACGAAGAGAGCGATCTGCCAGATGAGACGGTTTCGGCGGAGCTTCGCAAAGGCTATACGTTGCATGATCGCGTGATACGTCCTTCGCTCGTGAAAGTTGCGAAGTCGGGTTAGCCGTTGCAAAAGTGAGTTGGGCTGAATGAACGGGATGCGACTGCGGCCGCTCGGAATGGGCGATATTTTCGATGAGGGTTTTGACCTTTACAAGCGAAACTTCGTGTTTCTGCTTCTGGTTACTGCCGTCACAGTTGTACCGCTGGACATTTTGTTAGCCTTTGTCGGCCCAGCTCTGATGCAGCAAGTTTACGATCTTTTCAGTGTTGCTTCATCAGCTGATGCGGTAGGACTCTGGTTCTTGAATGTCGGAGTTAAGCTAACACTCTACCTGCCGCTGTATGCCCTGGCCTTGGCACCCCTCGTTCTGGCGGCATCGGCTTGCTATCTTCAGCAGCCAAGGAGCCTTCGGGATTCTTTGCTGCCAGTTCTGAAGCGTCTCCCGAGCCTTTTGCTCAGCTTCCTGCTGACCGGAATTCTGCTGGGTCTGGGTCTCTGTCTCTGCGGCCTTGGCTGGCCGATTGCTGCATCATTGCTTGTGTTCACGCCGCAGACATTTCTGCTGGAAAGATTGGGGCCTGGAAAGGCACTCGGTCGCTCTTCCTCACTAATCAATGGGTATGGCGGGCGTGTATTCTCGTGTTTGATGATGCTCGGAATAATCCTCTGGGTCATTGGCCTTGGGATCAAACTGCCACTGGCGTATGTTTTTGAACTGGCCCTGAGTGTCAGCCCACATCTCCACAGTCAGTCTGGTGTGGCGACGCTGACGGCAGTGAATCAAACCGTGGCTCTTTTGAGTGGGGGGATTACTCACCTACTGCTCTTCCCATTTCTTGTCAGCGTGCTGACAGCACTTTACTACGATATCCGTATCAGAAAAGAAGGCTTCGATATCGAGCTGATGTCTCGCGAGCTTGGTTACGCACCCCTGAGTGCTCTGGGACCGTTTCTGCCACCCGTACTGGCCTTCACACCATTCCGTCCGGGAGCGGCTGTGCCGCCAAAGGCACCGAACAGGGAAGGCCCTCGATGAGTATTCGCCTTTTTCTGTTCGTCACACTGCTCCTCTGGGGTGCTGCTCCGCAGTCTTCTGCGATCTCACAGGCGGAGTACGATCATGCCCTGGCAACGGTGCAAGTTTCTCTCACAGCTCAGGTACAGGCTCTGCGTTCCGGTCAGATACCCACAGGAGAGCCCCCGCTGCTGGCGGCAAAGCGTGCTTTGGGAGCTATTCGCAGTGTCGAAGCCCCGGGAGAGCTGCCGCAGCTGGTAGATACGGGCCGCCTGGTCGACGCTGTGCGCTCGGCCGATTCTCTGCATGGCGCGGAGAAGAAAACAGGTGCTTTTGAGGCCCTGAACCGGCAGATCACTGATTTGCGTAAGTCTCTGATGCGTTCCCAAGGGCCATCAGACCGAGTTGATACAGCGGCGACACTCAGCTCGGTGCGATCCGTACTCTCCGCTGACGAATTTGCTTCGGACCCGCCTCCACCGCCATCCTTCGCTCAAAGGGTTTCGGCCTGGCTGGACCACTGGCTATCGAAACTGTTTTCGCAAAACAATCCGAATTCGCCGCCGATGCCGCCGATCAATCCGAGCATCCTGCAGGGTATCTTTATCGTAATTGTTGCGGCGGCGTTTGCTGCACTGGTTTATATCCTCGTCAAGGCGCTGGGGCAGCACGGAGCAAAGGCCCGTCCGCTGGGCTTGGCAGAAGAAGAGGCCGTACTGGTACAGGCGCGTGACAACGACAGTCTTCTGGCCTTGGCTGAGGAGCAGGCGAAAAAAGGCGATTACCGGCGGGCTTTTCGGCTGGTCTATCTGGCCGCCCTGGTCGCACTAGACACCGGGGGAGTGCTGCGGTTCGATAGATCCAAGACGAACTGGGAGTATCTGCGTGCCCTCCGAGCAGCGGGCCGCAGTGATATCTATTCTGCTCTGATCCCTTTGACACGGGAGTTCGATCAGGTGTGGTACGGCCTTTCCCGAACGGATGTCTCTCAATACGCGCAGGCCCTTGCGCAGTACCATGCCCTGCTGGCCGCCACGCCGCCGCCTCAAAGCCCCGCCCGAAATACGGTGGGTACGTAATGCGAGGCAATCGAGACCTGACCGCGATCGTTTTGCTGCTGCTGGCGTTTATTGCCGGCGGAATTTTACTGGGCGGGCGGGGGACGGGGCTAGGCCGATCACCCGGACGTGAGGATATTGGTGACCCTTCGGTCACCAATACGCGCAGTTCAGGCAGCAAAGGTGTCTATCAGTGGGTAGAGAAGCTAGGGTACCAGCCCATCGTTTGGCGTCAGCGGTGGGAGAATCTGCCTGAAAACGGGCCGAAAGTCCTCTTTGTAATCGATCCGCGTGCTGAAAATCCTTTCCGGTCCTTGACCGGAGGCAGCGCGGGCGAAAAGGGCAGCGATAAAACAAAGTTGTCTGCGCCGGATGCGGCGACACTGAAGCACTGGCTGGCTTCGGGAACAGGCCACACAGTGATCCTGCTGACTTCACGCCTGGCAAGTAGATCGACTGGCCCCTATTCTGGCTCTGGAGACCAGAAAACGTTCGGAGACGCTGCGGATCTGATCGTCGAATCGGCCTCTCCGGCTACCGCGCGAGTCGATTTTGCGCCGCTACAGCCGGTTTCTGATACCCAGGGTGTTCTCAGCCTGCATAGTGATTCCGGCGAGAGAATCAAGCGCAGTGTGCCGGACGCCCTGGCGCTCTTCGGCGACGCGGCTGGCCCGCTGGTGCTTGATGTCCCAGTGGGAAATGGGCATCTCATCGCGATAGCTGATGGAGGATTGCTGTCAAATAGCAGCCTGCCTCGATCAGAAAACTCCGTTTTTGTGGCGAACCTACTCAAGCACTACGCTCCTCGCGGCGGAGAAGTTCTTTTCGATGAATACCACCACGGCGATGCTGCTGACACCGACGGGGCATCGCTCTGGGATGCACTTGGTCGCCCTCTGCAGCTGGTAGTGATACAATTGTGTTTGGCCTTTATTGCCCTGGCAGTGCTGCTTGCCGGCCGCTTTGGACCACCGGTTCCTTTGTCGCGCGGGGCGGGACGAACTTCAGCGGAATATGTCTCCTCGGTCGCCAATCTCTATCGCCGGGCGGAGGCTTCGGGAACGGCACTGGAAACGCTCTATCGTCAATTTCTGCGCGATATCTGTGGGCGGCTTTCACTGCCCCCCGATGTCAACTTAGAGACGCTGGCCGATGTCGCTGCACGGCGGGGGCAGGTAAACAAAGATCTGCTGCGCCGCCTGCTGGCGACCTGTGAGCAGCGATTAGATGAAGGTAAACTGACCGAGCAGGAACTGCTGGACCTGACCCGGCAAATGGAGCGTATCAGAAAGGAAATGGGCATTGCCTGAAGAACAGATTACGGACGAACAGATTACGGACGATCAGAGAATGAATAAGTTGAATTTGGAGCCAGCTCCTTCCTCAGCAGTCCCGCCGCCGCAGACAGAGATACGGCCATCATGGGAAGCATCGTCGGTCAATTTTTTCACGCCACCGCCGTCTGAGAGCGACCGAACACCTTCATTTCAGTCTTCCGGGAGCGAAGTGCAGCGTGTCGCCGACGCCATCACGGCTGAGGTGCATAAAGCGGTTGTCGGACAGGATGAGACGATCGAGAATGCGCTGGCTGGACTATTTGCCGATGGTCATGTCCTGCTCGAAGGTGTGCCGGGCACTGCGAAGACACTGCTCGTACGTGCCCTGGCAGCCGCTGTCTCCGGCGAATTCAAGCGCATCCAGTTTACGCCGGATCTGATGCCTTCGGATATCACGGGAACACGGATCTTTGATCAGCAGGCGATGGAGTTTGTTTTCAAGCCCGGCCCTCTGTTTACGGGCCTGCTTCTTGCCGATGAGATCAACCGGACCCCTCCTAAGACACAGGCCGCTCTGCTGGAAGCCATGCAGGAGCATCGGGTGACGGTAGATGGCGAAACGCATGACTTGCCTTCGGTGTTTATGGTCTTTGCCACACAGAACCCCATTGAGTTCGAGGGGACCTACCCACTGCCGGAAGCGCAGCTGGACCGTTTCATGCTGAAGATTCTCGTTTCTTATCCGCCGATTGAAGCGGAGCAGACCGTGCTGAAGCGCTATCACCAGGGCTTTAATCCTAACGACCTGGCCTCCGCGGGGGTCAAGGCCGTTGCCGATGTGGCCGCGATCGAACGCTGCCGGGCGCTGATCAAGCAGGTGCGTGTTGAAGAGGAGATGTTCCTTTATATCACTCGCCTGGTGGGAGCGACACGCGATCATCGTCAGCTCGTGCTGGGAGCAAGCCCGCGTGCCTCAATTGCGCTGCTGAGTGTTGGGAAAGCACTTGCGGCCATGCGCGGACGTGACTTTTTGATCCCTGACGATGTCAAAGCCATCGCTCCGGCGACGCTTCGCCATCGATTGCTGCTGCGTCCAGAGGCCGAAATCGAGGGCGTCAGTGCGGACCGCGTGATCGAAAGTATACTAGACGGCTTAGAGGTACCCCGCTGAAACTTCGTTTGACCCATGCTACTCGCTATGACTATGATGCGCCGCTGCTAGGTGAGTGCTTCATGGAGGCCCGTCTGCGCCCGTTATCAATTTCGGGCGAACAGGAGTGTCACGAATACTCGATTGGGGTCGATCCGGATGTCACTGTTTTCACCTATGAACAGCCGGGTCAGATGGGGACTGTCAACCACTTTGTCGTTCGCGGCGACCCACATTCGTCACTTTCCATACATACTGAATCAACAGTTGAAACGCTTTGCTCGCTGCCTTTTGCGGGTCTTGACCTGCTGGCACAGGATTGGGACGGCCTCGCAAAGGGGGATATCGCCAAAAACTATGCTGAGTTTCTCGCGCCGACGGCGCTGGTGCCACTCGTCGGTGTCTGGAGTGGACCGGATACGGCAACAAGTGTGCTTGCCTATGCCCAGGCACTCTCCGCTGAGATTTATGGGCAGTTTGAGTATGTGCCCGGGGCAACCGAGATCAGTACTCCCCTTACAGAGTTTGTTTCACTGAAGCGTGGGGTTTGTCAGGATTATGCCCACCTGATGCTTTCCGTCGCCCGGGCACACGGGGTGCCGGCACGGTATGTCAGCGGCTATATTTATGCGGGTGATGACACGGGGACACATGGAGCCGGGGCGACACATGCCTGGGTAGAGTTGTACCTGCCGCATACACAGCTATGGAAGGGCTTCGACCCGACAAACAATATATTAGTGGGAGACCGACACATCAAAATCGCGGTGGGGCGCGATTACGCCGATGTACCGCCGACGAAGGGAATACTCCGGGCGAAACCCGGCTTCTCGCTGCCGTCGGCGACGAGCCTGACGGTCGACGTACGCATCGAAAGGGTGGGGGCGTAGCCTCTAGTTCAGAATCGCCTTGGCCGCTGCAGAGGGCATCCGTTCGACGATACAGACTTCGCGTCCTACGGTGTTCTCAAACTCCTGCAGGCTCATATCGTCGAGGAAGATATCCCGGTCGGGGTCTCGCAGCATGATGGAGGGCAGAACGACGCGGTCGCCGAGGGCGTCGCCCATCTGATGCAGGGCCTGTGCAATATCATGCCCCGTCAACAAACCTGCAACGCTGATATTGCCCTCGAAGAATGTGTTATGAACGGCGCAGACATTGACGCTCAGATTCTCTACCTGGTTCAGCGTTTCGGCCAGTGTGTTTAGAAATGGAGCGGCCAGCTCGCCGGTGACCAAAGTTGCGGTTCGGGAACTCGGCAGCCGTGCCGGCAGTCGTTTCGCGACTTTGAGTACATCATCCTGAAACAGCCGGACCAGGCCGACACCATCTTCGAGCTGCGGGAAGCCTTCGTACTGCCGCGCCGATGGAACTGCCAGACCGGCGTTCAGGTAGAACTCGTCACTCAAAAAGACGAAATTCGTACCCAGTGATTTTCGGAACTGGGTGCGCCACAGTTCAGCCTGTGTCAGGAGATCTCGGCAAAACTCTGGGGAGCAGGTGGAAAGCGCAGCCAATCGATCGCGAAACTGGGTCAGACCCACCGGAACCACGGCGACGGAAAGTACGCCGCCATAGGTTCCCCGTGTTTCCGGGTGCAGAAGGCTGAGTTCACGCACAGTCTGCTCGATCTGGGCACCGTCGTTGTAGCCCGGACAGAGAACGACCTGACCGTGGATCTGAATTTTGGCATCCGCCAGCATTTCCAGGCGTGGGAGGATCGCTTCGGGACCTTTGCGACCCAGCATTCGCCCGCGCACTTCCGGGTCGGTAGCGTGAACCGAGACAAACAGGGGAGAGAGCTTTTGGTCAATTACCCGCTGAAATTCATCCTCGCCCATGTTGGTGAGTGTTAGATAGTTTCCGTGCAGAAAAGAGAGTCGGTAGTCATCGTCTTTAATATAGAGCGACGACCGCAGGCCCTTTGGCTGCTGATAGAGAAAGCAGAAAACGCATTTATTTTTGCAGATGTGTACGCGGTCGAAAAGATCGTCGCCAAACTCGATGCCCAAATCTTCATCGTAGCCTTTGTGCATCTCGAAATGCAGCGGGCCGACGTTCTCCCGCTCGACATCAAGCGTGACATCTTCGCCTGCCGAAAGAAAGGCAAAATCAACAATGTCCAGAACTGGCTGGCCGTTGACATGGGTTAGGACGTCGCCGATAAGTACTCCGGCAATCGCCGCTGGGCTCTCGGGTTCCAAAAGCAGAACTTTCGCTCGCTCGGCTTTTGCTCGACGCGTGACGACTTTTTCGTCCGCCATCGGCAGAGCTTTGATATTTTGAGCCAGCGTGTTCCGGCGGACAGAGTTTTCGGTATTCATTGCCATAGATATTTATTATACCCCAATCTGAGCAATGCAACTTTTTTGCAGCTGCCGTGTCTTGTAAATTAGGGGAAAGAGTTTTTCCACTATCATGCTGAATGATCGCCATACTATCTGGGCCGCTCCGCTGACCGCTTTGCCTCGCCTGGATCCAGATATTGCCCTGGTCCGGCAGTTCCGAGCAACGGCAAGCCCGGCGGTGTTTGAGATCTTGTTTCGTAAATATCAGTCGCCTGTTTTCAACCTTGTTCACCGGATGGTCAATGGGGAGGACGCGTACGATCTGACGCAGGAAGTGTTCTACCGAGCTTTGCGGTCACTCTCGACGTTTCAGGGTGACTGTAAGTTTCGGACCTGGCTATATACGATCGCAAGAAACGTTTGCCTAAACTATCTGCGGGAGAAAAAGGTTCGCGCCGGATTAGAAGGGGTGTCTCTTGACACCGAGGATGACCAGCCTGGTTTTATTCCGGAGCCAGCCGACCCGTCGGCGGATGTATCACAGATCGTAGAGGTTCGTGAGCTGCAGCGGGTTGTCGACCGCGTTTTGGCCGCGATGTCGCCTGAACAACGCCTTTTGATCACGCTGCGCGATCTGGAAGGTCTGTCGTATGAAGAAATCGCGCAGATAACGGAAATGACGCTGGTCAATGTAAAATCCAAGCTGCACCGGGCGCGGCAGTCATTCAAGGTAAAATTTCAGCCTTATTTGGAGAACATTGATCCAAACTTTGATCTTGAAGTCAGGGCAGGAGGTACGGAAAAGTGACACGGGAAGAAGCGCAGGCACTTTTTTCAGACTATCTCGAAGATGCACTCAACACCCATGAGCGTGACGAGATGCAGGCGTTTCTGGCGCGTGAACCAGAATGTGCCGCCGAGATGTTTGCTCTGGACCGTACCCTCACTCTCCTTCACCGCCTGCCGCCACGAGAGCCTGCTCTGGATATCTGGCGTGAGTTTCTGCCTCGAGTGGAGACATTCCAGGCTGAGCAAAAGCTGGGGTGGATAAAACGCTTGCGATTACGCGGCGCAGAATTTCAGGCACAGTTCAGCAGTGGAATCATCTTGTGGACGCACGCTCTGTCCGAGTGCGCTCACGCGCGCCTCAGCCGCTACCTGCAGCACGATCACGGGCTGCACTCAAAGGCGGAGGGTGGGGGAGAAGAAACGTGCTGACGACTTAAAACTAGTCCTATTCAATTCAGGCCTTTTCAAAACCGGGGTTATCTTCCAAAGAGTTTGCCGCTAAGCGGCATCAGTTCAGCGATTATCTAAAAATTATTCGTGATTTCGTGTGCCATATGAGACAAAATTACCTAGACAAAGATGAGGCATATCTTGCCACACCGTAATCTCTGGATGACGTTCCTGGTTTTCCTAACCTGGGGCTGGTTTGCATTTCCGGCACAGGCCGCACCGCCGAAAGTCGTCGTCATTAACCTGCACGGTGCGATTTGGCCGGGGACGGCGACTTTTGTCAAAAAGCAGCTGGATCTGGCGTACCAGAATGGGGCTGCCGGTGTCATTCTTGACCTGGATACGACTCAAGGGTCACAGTCTGCCGCCGAAGAGATAAAGCAGGCGGTGCTCGACCATGCAGGGAGCCTCCCGATTGCGGCCTATGTCCATGACCATGCACTCGGTCCGGGCAGCTTAATTGCCGTGGCCTGCAAGACACTCGCACTGTCTCCCGGGGCCTCGCTTGGAAGCGCACAGAGCTCCGCTTCGAAGACGGATTATCGCTCAGCGGCGGAAGCCAGTGGACGAAACCCCGCGATTGCAGGGGCATTTGTCTCCGCCGATGCGGACTTGCCGGCGCTTGCCGTAAAGGCTGGTGACAGCCTGACCCTCACGGCGAAAACGGCGCAGTCGGTCGGTTATGCCGATGTCGTCGCTAATTATGACACGGATGTCCTGGTAAAGATGGGGCCGGGACTGGCCTCAGCTCAGCTCGTTTCGGTCAATTTGGATCCATGGACTGCGACTTCGCTCTGGATAACGCAGCCCTGGGCCACAATTTTGCTGCTGGCTTTGGGGATGACGCTCGTACTGATCGAAGTCCTGACACTGCACTCCTGGGGCCTCGCCGGTATCGTTGGCGGCGTGATCGTGGCTTTGATCTTTGCCGCTTATATTACGGTGGGGGCAGCCGGTTGGATCGGTCTGCTGCTCTTCATTGCTGGGGCAGCCCTGCTTTTACTGGAAACCCATTTTCTGCCGGGGCATGGGTATCCGGCAATGGCGGGACTTGCGTTGATTTTCGCTGGAATGTATTTTGCGCTTGGCGGGGCACAGGCAGGAGCAATCTATTCTGCCAGCGGGGCACTGCTGACTACTATCGCTCTTGTTGTGGCATTCTTCCTGTATCTGCCGCGTTCCGGCGTCTGGAAGCGGCTGGGACAGCCGATGCGGCAGACCGCTCGGGGGGGGTATGTCTCCAGTGCCGATAACACGGGCTATCTGGGCCAAATCGGCAGCACCGTGACACTGCTGCGCCCTTCCGGGACAGCGGAGTTCGATGGTATTCGCCTCTCGGTTGTTTCAGAAGGTGAGTTTATTGCCCAGGGTACTCCGGTACAGGTCGTGATGGTACAGGGCAGTCGGATCGTGGTGCGGCCGGTCTGATGCGTGCCTAATAGGGTATACTCTTTCATGCCTGCATCCACTCCCCGAGTTCCCAAATTACCCGTTGTCAAGCCGCCCCGCAAGCCGGAATTCTCACCAACGCGTATTCGCATATTTCTAACCTGTCCCATGATGTACCGGCTGGAATATGTGGAAAAAGTCGGTCGATTCTACCACCGCGCCCGGGCAGGCTTCACGTTCGGCAGTACGCTTCACCAGACTCTGCAAACATTTCACGAAGACGGCGGGAGTGCGGCCGTCTCGGCCCCGGAGCTAATCGCGAAGATGGAGACCGTCTGGCAGTCCCAGGGTTATGAGAGTGTGGAGCACGAGGCGGCGCATAAAATCGAAGCGGTGAGGATACTGGAAACGTATCATGCGGCCTCGGAAGCACGAGCCGAGATGACAAAGCCATTCCTCATTGAAAAAATGCTGAAATGGGATATGGGCCTTTTCGTCCTGACCGGACGGATTGACCGGATCGATGAGCATCTGGGAGATGGTGCGCTGGAGATCGTGGACTACAAATCCGGCCGTCAGGGAGTTTCCGAAGAGGATGTCAAGGGTGCGCTGGCAATGTCGGTCTACCAGCTTCTGACCAAGCGCAACAATCCGGATCGGCAGGTCTACGCAACCATTCATGCGCTGCGCGGCGGCGTGACCGCTTCGGCTTCTTACTCAGAGTCAGAAATGGCCACACTGGAGGACGAGCTGCGCGGAATTGGCACCCTGATTCTGGAAACTGATTTCGAAGCCATCCAGCCGGTCCCCCTCCCCAAAGAATGCCCGGACTGCGACTTTTTGCCGCTCTGTACGCGGGCCTGGAAACGCGAAGGCCGGGACTATCTTTCCGAGCTGATGCTGACTTCCGATTAGGAGATCTGTTCAGATATTTGTTCGGAGATTCCCAGCGCTTTCAGCTCGGCGCGGGACTGGTCTGGTGACACAAGCGCACGCATCTGCTGTGCGACTTCGGTTTCAGACAGCCCCTGTCGCTGCATTGCGTCATGGACAAAAGCCAAGCGGTCTCTTGACATCAGGAGGTCGAGGCTTGATATGTCGAGTATCTCTGCCAATGCTCCGAGTGCCGGAACAGTCTGGGCGATGTCGCTCTCAGCACGGGCTTTCAGCAGCGTCTGGGCGTATTCCAACTCGCGCATTGCCTGTTCGAGCGGGGCACTCATCACCCGAAATTCGTTGACTTTCTCCGTCAATCCCTCGCTCAATTCACTTCCAACTATCATATTCACCTCTTTGCAGTTTATTATAGCACTTTTCCCAATTCTCCGCGTTTGGTGGGTTGCAATCTCGGGTAATTTCTACCGTCAGCCACACGGTTAGGAAGCTTCACCTGCAATGTCCGATACAACTTATCCCGCTGCCCGCGTTTCCTTCTGGGAGCGATTGGATCGTCCCGATTCAGCGGCCCTTTTCGGGCTGATTAGCGGAGCGGTGTGGTTTGCAATCGGAGTTATTTACGGGCTGACCATGTCCAATGAGCTGACGACCCCAGATATCTTCGCGGGTATCCCACAGCTTGTATTTAGCCGTCTCCGGCCTGCCCATGTCAACATGATGCTCTTCGGTTTTCTCTCCACAGCATTCTACGGAGCGTGGTATTTTATCGTACCCCGATTATGCAAAACCCCTCTTCGCTCAAACCGTGCCGCGAATATACTCTTGATTTTGTGGAATCTGACCATCGCAGTCGGTACAATCGCCCTGATGAACGGGGACACGCAGGGAAAAGAATATACCGAGTATCCCTGGTACATCGACTGGCCTGTCGAGATACTTTTAATCGTCAATGCAGTGATTATCTTTCAGACGATTGCCGCCCGGGTTGAGCCCAAGCTATACGTCTCGCTCTGGTATATCGGTGGAAGCGTCATCTGGATCGCACTGATGTACTGCATTGGCAGTGTCATGTGGCACCCCTTCACGACTTATCTCGGATCGGACGGTCATACACATATCCTTTGGAGCAACAATGCTTCAAGCCTCCCCGCAGGCGTCTCAAATTTCCAGCGTACCGGTGCGGTTACCGGACTAGACGATGCAGTCTGGAACTGGTTCTATGGGCATAATGTCTTCGGCCTGTACATTACGACGGGCGGGATCGCGATTACCTATTACCTGGTGCCCAAGCTGACCCGGCGGCCGCTTTACTCGCATTTGATGTCGCTGATCGGGTTCTGGGCTATCGCTCTTCTTTACACCAACACCGGGCAGCATCATCTGCTGCAGGCACCGATTCCCAATTGGCTGAAGATAGTTTCCATCATCGGTTCTATTTCTTTGTTTATCCCTGTATTTGCTTTCAGCACTAATCTCTTCATGACGATGCGCGGGCAATGGGGGCAGATGCTGGAAAACACACCTCTGCGCTTTGTCCTCACCGGGGCGTTTTTCTACTTAGCGGCCTCCTTTCAGGGTACGATCCAGTCCTTCATGGCGGTGAACCGCTTTGTACATTTTACGCAGTGGACAGTGGCCCATGCCCATTTGGCACTGTTAGGGGCTTTTGGCTTTATCGCTTCGGGAGCGACACTGTACATGGTTCCGCAGATTGTACGCAAGCCGATCTGGAGCCGCAACTTTGCCGACGTCCAATACTGGCTGATGCTGGTCGGCATCAATGGCTTCTTCTGGGCCTTGACCGCGGCGGGCTTGGCGCAGGCTAGTGCCTGGGTGACCCTGGGCGAGCAAGTGACGAAAGCTTACCCGGTGGTGAAGCCCTATTTCTTCCTGCGATCCGCTTTCGGTGGAATGATTGTGGTGGGGGTATGGATGCAGCTCATCAATGTCATACAAACTGTTCGCCAGCCTGCGCCACGCAAAGATATGGACCGCTACCTTTCGCTCTCCGACTTACATGAGTTCGCCGCCCCTGCGGGAATACTAGACGACCCGCCAGTTCGGTAGATTAGATAATCGTTCCGCTATGAAAATGACGCCGATCACGGTCGCTTTGGGAGCGACACTTATATTTCTCAGTGTCGCGCTGGCAAATGTGCTGATACCTTCCGTCGTCTTCCGTCCGCCGCCGACTCCGAATACCCGTCCGTACACGGCCCAGGAGCTGGAGGGCCGTGAGGTCTATGTCAAAAATGGCTGCGTTTATTGCCATTCACAGGACACACGGCCCATGGATTGGGGTGAAGGCAGTGGTTTCGCCGCGCAGCCGGGGGACTATGCGTACGACTCGCCGCATCTGGTCGGCTCCGCCCGCAACGGCCCCGATCTATTCCGTGAAGGTGGCTACCATCCTGATGACTGGCACTGGGCACACTTCGAAAACCCGCGATACACCCGTCCTCAGTCGTTTATGCCCTCTTACAGCTATATCAAGGGAGTGGAGCGGAGAAATCTTATTGCCTATTTGCAGTGCCTTGGTGGACGGATGGGAACAAGCCGAGCGAACCAGCAGCGGGAGCTGAAAGTCAACCTGGTTAAATACTATGAGAAGGGGGCAGGGGAGAATGTCGCTTATCTCAACTCGACCCTGCCCAATGACTGGCTGGCTATGCCGAATCCGGAACCGGTCTCTCGCGGCTCTGTCGAACGGGGACGTGTACTCTACGTCGCCTACTGTGCAGGGTGTCATGGGGAACATGGAGACGGGCGCGGTCCGGCTAAAACCTACTTAAATCCACCGCCGATGGACTTCACTCTTGTTCAAGCCTCGGGTGCCCGTCCGCAGGAGCCTACCTCGGGCTATCATTACGATTACCGTAAAAACGAGGTAAGTGCGATTACAAATGGGGCGATCTACTATGTCGTGCTGTACGGTATTCCCGGAAGTGCCATGCCACAGTTCAAGGGACAGCTCCCGTCCGAGAAAATTTGGGATGTCGGTAATTATGTTGGCTGGGCTTTCATGGGATGGAAGATGGAACCGGACAGTGGACGTATCGAAGAATTGGCAAAGCTTAACAAAATCAGTAAGAAGGACAGAAAAAAGCCCCCGGCATAGTGCCGGGGACTTGTACTTGTTTAGTGCGGCATCTGCCCGGGGCCCGGATGGTTGTCGCCGCCGTGTCCGTGCGATTCGTCCCCATCAAAAAGTGAGCGTGCCGTCAGGGTTTGTGTCGCGGGATCAAACTTGCCTTCGGCATTGATCGAGGTGCCGACTGTCACGCCGGAGAGGTCCTTAGCCGCAACGATAATCGTCCCGGCAGTGGGGGCTAAGCCCTCCGCATGGTCGACGGTCAGAACAAATGTGCTTGCCGCCGTGTCGACACTCAGCACTGTTCCATGCACACGCTGATGCTCGCTCTCCGTTTCGTCACGGACAATCACTGAAGTTGCCACCACTGACTGTGCAAGTGTGTCAAATGCACCCTCGACACGAACTTCCTGCCCACTCGCTAAAGTTGCTGCCAGCCCCGTGCTGCCATTGATTACGGTGGTGGCCGGAGAAAGTGCGACATGCAGTGTGCGGCCATTCTCGCCAACCAGATCAAAGCTCGTTCCAGCCACCAAATTAGAGATCGTGCCGCCGAGGTGGGCATTGCAGCGTTTGCCGTTATCCTCCCCACCATCTCTCAATCCAAGTGACGGATGCAGAACGTTTCCCACCAGGGTGAATTCCGCCAGTTTAAAGTCGATGACAAGCGGTGTGGACTGTCCGGGGATGCAGTGGGTTGGTGTGGGGATAGTCAGTGCAACCTGTCCGTTAGCCGCTGTGCCCACCGAGGGATCGACCGCCGTGCTGGTGCTGGTACCGCTCTGCGACACGAGGGTGAAGTGATCCGCAAATGTCACGCGTGCTTGCGTGTAGGTTCCAGCAGGGACGTTGAGGCTGGCAAGCAGGTCCGTAGTGGCGGCAAGCGACGAGAGATTGATAGTTTGGCCGGCGGCATCGTTAAAGACTGTTTGATAGGTCGTTCCATCGGTCGTCAGTTCAATCTTGTAAAGTGTGACAAGTACTTGCTTATACTGGTCACTGAATGAATCCGTGACAAATACGTTCAGAGCCGATGAGCTTGCAGCCAGCCCCGAAGAGCCTCCATTTCCACCCCCTCCGCCGCATCCCGAAAGTGAGCCAAGAGCCGCTGCCCCGGCACAGACGAGACTCGCAACCGCTAAATTTATTCTCCATTGTGACATCATTAATAACCTTTCTTCAGTACTGCCTTTTCTTTCGGTCACCTTTAGGCCATTATACAGGTCAGTCATGAATAACTTGTGAAAAGCTTCAAAAAGAAAAGATCCCCTCCACAATTTTGCGGAGGGGATCTTTCTTATGCTAGAGTCCTGCGGCTTCGAATCGCTTGGTGATGATTTCCCAGTTGACTGTGTTCCACCAGGCTGCGAGGTACTCGGGGCGGCGGTTATTGTACTTGAGGTAGTAGGCATGCTCCCAGACATCGTTGCCCATGATGGGAGTGTGGCCTTCGCTCATCGGATTGTCCTGATTGGCGGTGCTGACGACGGCCAGCTTGCCGTCGGCAGTCTTGACCAGCCAGGTCCAGCCACTGCCGAAGCGCTTGACACCGGCATCGTTAAACGCTGTTTTAAGGGCATCCAGGCTGCCAAAGGTCGTGTTAATGGCATCCGCCAGCGGGCCGGTTGGGGTTCCGCCGCCGCCCGGCTTCATGATCTCCCAGAACATGGAGTGGTTGACATGGCCGCCGCCGTTGTTGCGGACTGCGGGTCGGATATCTTCCGGGATGGCATCCAGATTCTTGATCAGCTCTTCCGGCGTCTTGCTGCCCAGCTCGGGATGCTTCTCGATGGCGGCATTCAGGTTGGTGACATACGCCTGATGGTGCTTGTCGTGGTGGAGCGTCATCGTCTCTTTGTCGATATGCGGCTCCAGGGCGTCGTAGGCGTAGGGGAGAGGGGGAACTTCGTAGGCCATGGTTGTGATTCCTTCTAGAGTAAGAACTTTGGTGGCATGCCCGCACAAATGCGAGGCCCAGGTGCTTATTTCGAGGCGGGGGGATGTAACTCCTCCTCTCATTGCTTTCAGTTATTTTGATATTATTCATATAAAATGATTGACAAGCCCTGAAGCAATCGCCATACTGAAGCTGAGTGTAGTTTGCTCAACGTCTCATTCCTGAGAACGTCTCATTCCTGAGAACGTAAAGCCGCCATTATGCACTCACGCTCCATATTCTCGCTGCTCTGCCTAGGCCTCTGGCTTGGGCTGTCCCACTGCAACGCAACCTTTGCCGCCGAAGCGGTTACCTGGGATGCCAACGCGCAGGGCCAGTTCGTTACCTCCCTTTGCAAAGGCACACACGGCAGCGTCTGTGTCGGAACCGAAGATCAGGGCGGCTACCGAATTGACCCCGCTGCGCCTAAAGCCGCCCAATATACCCATTTCACCACCAAAGAAGGTCTCGGTGACGACAATGCCTACGCCCTGGCCTGCGACAAAGCGGGCCGCCTCTGGGTCGGCACGCTCAACCATGGCGTGAGCGTCTATAACGGCAAGTCCTGGCGCACCTACGGCCCCCTCGACGGCCCGCTCGTCTCCCGCGTCTTTGCCCTCGCCGTCAGCCCC
>JANXMY010000221.1 GCA_025354405.1 Armatimonadota bacterium | reverse complement strand
CTCAAGTGCCCCGATGACTCCACTTCTGGCCAACAGGTTACGCTGGATGTTACCGGGAACGGAGGCATCTCAGCCACACAAGGAGCTGGTATCACGGGTGCTATCCCTGTTTCTTATGGTCTCAACCGTGACCTATCGAATATTCCGACCGGTGGACCTGCAAACGGCGGCATCGCTCTTGCGGGTCTGGCGGCTCCTGCCGGGACAATCCTTTTCTTTGAGTGCCAGGGCCAGCAGGCTGACGTTCTGAACTTGGATCCGAGAGGTTATGTTGACGGCTCCTCACCAGGCGGCAACGGCATCTACAGTGCAGGAAACAACGGTCCGAAATATGTGACCGGCCAATTCCCCGGCACACCTGCCGCAAACACTGCCATCTTCTCCACCATTCCGGTCCATACGGCGGGGGCAAACTACGCCTTCACCGATGGCCATGTGAAGTACCTGCTCTCAACCGGTATCTCTGCAGGCTGGAACAACCAGGCCGGCGACTGCGGCGCCTACCCGAACGACTACACAACCGGCACGACCACCCTCACCGGCGGCGCGACACCATCTGGTGGTCAGGCAGCTTCAGGCAGCAAAGTCGGCAGCTCCTGTAACGGTGCTCCGATCACGGCGACCTTCTCGCCCTCCTAACCTATCAGACTTTCTCCCAACGGCCCGGCCTCCACAGGCCGGACCGTTTTTTGTTTGTATTTTCTCGTGACATAGTGATAAAACTGCGAAATCGACCAAAGCGCTCTCGCTTTCTTGACACAGGAAATAGTACCTCCCATGCGGAAAGATAAGAACAAGAGTGATGCATCGTAACCAAACGGATCACTCATGGTGGTTTTCTCTGGCCGGCATCCTCGGGGATACCGAAACGCCCGAGTAGAATATCCCCGCGAAGGGCTTTCCCGGCAAAGACTGGGAAACCTGCATGACGATCAACGATACCTGGGGCTACAAGAGTTATGACACCAATTTCAATCCAACAGAAATGCTGCTCCGCAACCTGATCGATATTGCCCGCAAGGGCGGCACCTATCTGCTCAATGTCGGCCCGGATGCGACGGGCGTCATTCCCGCTCCGGAAGTGCTGCGGCCATCGAAAGGGAGGTGCCTGGATGGGTCTCAATGGTGCCAGTATCTACGGCACGACGCATAGCCCGTACAGGCACCTTCCTTTCGATGGCCACAGCACGATTAAGGGGAGTACACTGTACTTAAATGTCTTTGTTTGGCCCACGAGCGGATTGACCCTCTCGGATCTCCAAACGCGGGTGCGGAGCGCAAAAGTGCTGGCAAGGGCGAGACGCTGACATTGACGGCAGGGTTGCATACCCTCTTACTTAAGACGCTCACTATGCCAAACGGGGATGTCATGAACCTGCGCCGGATTACCTTGACGCCGTCTGCGGCGCTGTAGCCGATCATCGAGGCTGAGGAATATTATGAAGCGTCGAGAGTTTCTTCAAGCTGGAATTGGGGCCGTAGTCGCCGGATCACTCTTGCGGGTGGGTGACGCCGCGTGGGCGGATACCCTGCCGGAGGATAGCCTGCGCCTGGGCGAGCACGGCCCTATCTATCAAGCGGCAGCAGACGATCCCGCGCTGCGTCCGGCGGATGCAGTGACTCTGGAAGCCTGGGTGAAATCGGACCCGATGGCCGAGGGGGGTGGGCGCATCCTCGACAAGCTGATTCCAGGAACCAACAACAGCTTCACGCTGGATACTTATCCCGGAAATTCGCTGCGCCTGATCACAGCCAATGGGCAGTGTCACTACGCGGCGAAGCTGTCCGCAGATCACTGGACACATGTCGTCGGCGTTTACAGTGCCGCACAAAAGATCATGGCGCTCTATGTGGACGGCAAAGAAGTGGCGCGGCAGACTGAAGGGGCATTTCCTCCGCTGGTTCCGACTTCTGTGCCGCTTCGGATTGGAATGGACCCAGACGGCGGCAATCGTTTCCACGGGAGTATCCGCCGGGCGGCGCTTTACGGTCGTGCGTTGACAGCCGCGGAAATCGCGGGCCGGGCGGCGGGGTTGGGCCTGCAGAAGACGTCCCTGCCCGGCGTCCTCGGCGACTGGCGATTGCCGGCTCACCCAAGGAAGAAGATCTTGCCTCTTATGGGGGTGCTGGTATTACAGCGGGATGGGGGGGATATGAAGATTATGGGAGAAGCGCCTGCGCCATCGTCACCGCTGACGCTGTGGTACCGTCGCCCCGCGCAGCAGTGGGAGGAAGCCTTGCCGGTCGGCAATGGTCACTTGAGTGCGATGATATTCGGAGGTGTCACCAGGGAACGGCTCCAGCTTAACGAAGGCACTGTCTGGGCCGGCGCCCCCTACACGCCTGCCAACCCGCAGGGGCTTGAGGCATTGCCCGAGATCCGCCGACTCATATTTGCGGAGAAGTGGAACGAGGCGCAGGCACTCATCGATGCGAAGTTTATGGGCACCCCCGCGCCGGAACTGCCCTACCAGACCGTCGGGAATCTCACCGTCGATTTCCCGGAGATCGATGCTGTGTCGGATTATCGTCGGGAATTGTCCCTGGACACGGCGACGGCCCAGGTGAGTTATGTCGCCGACGGAGTGCGCTTCCATCGCGAGTGCTTTGCCAGTGTCCCGGCAGGCCTTCTGGTTCTGCATCTGACGGCGGACAAACCCGGTCAGGTTTCGTTCAGCGCCCGGTTCAGCAGCCCTCAGCAGTCAGAGTCAGCCACCGTTGATGGCCATACAATTGCCTTGAATGGCGTCAGCGGTGACGCAAACGGCGTCAAGGGGGCGGTCCGCTTCCATGCGCTGGCACACGCGAAAGTCGACGGTGGAACGGCTCGGACGGAGAAAGGTGTCCTCTTTGTGTCGGGAGCCAACTCGGTGACCGTTCTCGTCTCCATCGGAACCAGTTATCGAAACTACCGCGATGTCACCGCAGACGCCGCCCAAAAAGCGCAGATACCCCTGCAAGCCGCCGCCTCTCAGTCGTTCGCCGCGCTTCGTCAGGCACATGTCGCCGACTACGGGCACTTTTTCCAGCGGACCGCGCTTGATCTGGGAACGACTGCCGCGGCAAATCGGCCGACGGATGAGCGCGTCCATGCGTTCAATAACGGTCTCGACCCGCAGCTCACCGTGCTTCATTTCCAGTTCGGGCGCTACCTGCTCCTTTCCTGCTCCCGGCCCAGCGGCCAGCCGGCGACGCTACAGGGGCTTTGGAACGATAGCCTTTCCCCGCCGTGGGGCAGCAAGTATACGGTTAACATCAATACCGAGATGAACTATTGGCCCGCCGCGCCTGCCAACCTGACCGAATGCTATCAGCCGCTTTTCGATATGATCACGGAGCTTGCGGAAGCGGGCCAAAACACCGCAAAGGAGCAGTATGGGGCAGGTGGCTGGGTCTGCCACCACAACACGGATGGCTGGCGCGGCACGGCCCCAGTGGATTTCGCCGAGCCGGGCATGTGGCCCACAGGCGGCGCGTGGCTGTGCAAGAGCCTCTGGGATCATTACGAGTTTACCCTGGACAAAGCCGCCCTGGCGCGTCACTATCCTCTGATGAAAGGCGCGGCCCAGTTCTTCCTGGACACATTAGTGGAAGAACCGACTCACGGCTGGCTGGTGACATGTCCCTCAGTGTCGCCGGAAGTGCCGCACCACGCGGCTCAGGGCGCTTTTGTCTGTGCCGGGCCGACCATGGACATGCAGATCCTGCGGGATTTGTTTGATGCCTGTGCCCAGGCCTGCCTGCTGCTGGGAATTGACGCTGATTTCCGAGCTAAAGTCCAGGCCGCACGGGCTCGGCTCGCCCCGATGCAGATTGGTCACCTGGGGCAGCTTCAAGAGTGGCTCGAAGACTGGGACGCGACTGCAGACCTCCACAACCGCCATGTCTCCCACCTCTACGGCCTCTTCCCCAGCCATCAGATCACGCGGCGCGAAACGCCGGAACTGTTCGCCGCCGCCCGAAAGTCACTGGAAATGCGTGGCGACGAGGCGACTGGCTGGTCGCTGGCCTGGAAGATCAATCTGTGGGCCAGGCTGGGAGACGGCGACCATGCCTACAAGCTGCTCCAAATGCTGCTGACCCCGGAGCGGACCGCACCCAATTTATTTGACCTGCACCCGCCGTTCCAGATTGATGGCAATTTCGGCGCGGTTTCAGGCCTGTGCGAGATGCTTCTCCAAAGCCAGGGAGGTGAGCTGCACCTGCTGCCCGCCCTGCCAGCCGTCTGGCCACAGGGCCATGTTCACGGCTTGAAAGCGCGGGGTGGGTTTGAGGTAGACATCGCCTGGCAGAAGGGGGTGCTGCATACGGCAACTGTTCGCTCCCTCCTGGGCGGCCACGTGCGTCTCCGTGCGTCCGGGCCAATTCGGGTCGCGTCTGGCGGACACCCGGTCTCCGTTCAGCATCCTGAACCGGGCGTGATTATCTTCGAGACAACCTCGGGCAATCTTTATGATCTGCGGCGTGTTTAGTAAAACTGTTACCTGCAAACGGCTTTGCTGCATAAATATTCGGCTCTCTCAAAGCCTGGACTGAAAGTTGGAGGGCAAAACTTGGCAGGCGCAGCAAGCAGCGCCCCTACAGCGCAGGAGTTTACTCCCACGCTTCTTTTGACTCAGGCTTTTTTGTCTCAAGCCTCTTCACCGGCACTAATTTGGGAAGCCCCTACAAACTATGAAAATATCCAATGGGAGCCAAAGGCTTCGTTTTCTCACAACTGCTGTGGTGTTTCTCAGCCTCTTTTTAACCCTCTGTGCGCCGCCTACGGAGGCGGCAGTCTCTTCGGTATCCCCGCTGCTGCCGGCCCGGCTACGATGCGCGTTCCTCACAAACCCGCTCGGAATTGATGATACGCATCCCAGTTTAAGCTGGATTTCGCGGAGCCGAACGCCGGAAGTGCGGGGCCAGAGTCAAAGCGCGTATCAGGTCGAAGCCGCTTCCAGCACTCTGCAGCTTGTCCAAAACGCGGATCTTTGGAATTCCGGAAAAGTTTTATCCGATCAATCTGTCGAAGTGAAGTACGCTGGGCATCCGCTGCGTTCCAATACCCAATGCTTCTGGCGAGTTCGTATTTGGGATCAGGCGGGACGGCCTTCCGCATGGAGTGCACCGGCATTCTGGACGATGGGGGTTCTGTCCCCGGCAGAATGGAAGGCGAAATGGATCAAAGCAGCAGAGCAGGAGCTGCGTTTGCGGGACTTTACACTCGAAACGTCCTTTACCATTCAGCACGAAGCCGTGACGGTCTATTTCCGGGCGCATGGTCCGGGCGACGCCTACATGTGGCAGATCAACACGGCCGGCTCCCAGCCGATATTCCGCCCGCACCTGCGGGTCAATGGCGGGTATCAGGTGCTGAAAAACATTCCCCTGGGATATGGCTACACCAATACCGACTTTCAGCAGCCGCATGTGCTGCGCATCACGGCATCCGGCAGCACGATCACGACTTACATTGATGGGCACCTGATCGATACGACTGTCGACAAAACACTGACTGAGGGAACTATCGGGTTTCGCGATTCCTCTTCGGAAACGACGACGTTCCGCAGTCTGAAAGTCACCGATCCCGCGGGAAAAGCACTGTTCAAAGACGATTTTGCCGCCAATCTCCCTTCCCTGTTCAGCGCCGGGAAACTCGGCCCGAATGGGCTGACCGTGTCCAGCACCGATTCCATGCTGGGGACCGGCGGACTGCGAACCCCCATGCTGCGTCACGAATTCACGCTGGCAAAGCCGGTGCGCCGGGCCTGGCTCTACGCGTCTGCGCTTGGTATTTATGCGGCGTCCCTCAATGGCAAACGGGTAGGGGACCGTTTCTACGCCCCCGGCTGGACAAATTACTACCGCCGTGTCCAGTACCAGTGCTACGATGTCACCGGACTGCTGAGGCGCGGCGGCAATGCTCTCGGTGTTCAGCTTGCGCCGGGCTGGTACTGCGGCAATGTCGCCTGGTTTGGGCCGAACAACTACGGGAGCGATAGTCCGGCACTTTTCGCGGAGCTGCATGTTCAGTTCGACGATGGCACAACGCAGATAGTCGCCAGCGATGGCTCGTGGGAGTATGCTTCCGGGCCGGTCGTGCATGCCGACAATATGGACGGTGAAACGTATGATGCGCGTTTGGAGCATCCCGGCTGGGATCAGGCCGGGCTTCACGACACCTCCTGGCGGCCTGCCGCCGCGATTGTCCTGCCAAAACGGATCCAAATAGTCGCGCAGATGGACCCGCCGATCCGTGCGACGCAGACACTCGCCGCTGAGTCGGTGACACAGCCTCAGCCCGGCGTCTACATTTACAAGCTGCCGCAGGACATCACCGGTGTCGCCCGGGTCCGGGTTCACGGCCGAACGGGAACGACAATTACCGTCCGCCAGGGCGAGCTGCTGAACACGGACGGCACGCTCAATCTGATCACGCTGGATACGCCGGGAATTGCGGGAGCCCATGCCGACGCGATAGACCATTATACGTTCGGCGCATCGGGAGCCGCCGTGTTCCAGCCGGAGTTCACGTTCCACGGCTTCCAGTATGTCGAGGTCCGTGGCGCGGTTTCGGAGCCTGCGCTGAGCGACATCACCGGGGTGGTCTACGGTACGGATGTTCCGCATATCGGTAGTTTCCATACGTCCAGCGCATTTCTCAATCAGCTCCAATCGGACCTTCAATGGTCGGGGCGCGATGCCTACATGTCCGCTCCGATGGACTGCCCGCAGCGTACCGAACGCCTTGGCTGGACCGGAGACGCCAATTTTTACGTTCAGACCGCCGCGTTCAACTTCGATATGGCCGCGTTCTACGGCAAATGGGAGCGCGACATGCTGACAGACGGCCAATTTTCCAATGTCGCTCCCGCCTGGTATTCGGGCGACTCCGGCGGCACGGGGGGTGGCTGGGGCGATGTCGGCGTCAACATGCCGTTCGTACTGTGGCAGAGCTATGGGGACACCGATATAGTCCGCACGGCTTATGTCGGCATGGGGAAATGGATCAGCTTTTTACAGTCGCAGAGTCCGGGGCTGATTACGAAGGGGAGCGTCTCGGCACCGGAGGACTGGAAAAACGCCGGCGAGGGAACGCCAGGGGATTTGATTGCGACAGCCTACTTTGCCTATGATACCAAGCAGCTTGCTGAAATGGCAGCCGTGCTGGGGCATGCTGAAGACGCGCGCAAATACGAAGCGCTATTCGGCGGCATCAAGAGGGCCTTCATCGCAAAGTTTGTTCAGCCCGACGGCACAGTCGGCAGCGGCAGTCAGACTTCGTATGTCATGGCACTGCATATCGGGCTGGTGCCGGATATGCTGATCAAGTCCGCAGGTGACAAGCTGGTGGCTAACGTAACGCGGCATCAGAACCATCTCACGACCGGGTTTGTCGGGACTCAGTGGCTGCTGCCGACCCTGACTCAAATCGGCCGGCTCGATCTCGCGTATGCGGTGCTGGAACAGACCACGCAGCCATCCTGGGGCTACATGATGTCGCATAAAACAACCACCATCTGGGAGACCTGGGATGTCATCGCTCCGGACGGCTCCTTCCCAAACGGTGCTTACTCGCTGAACCATTGCGCTTTAGGTTCCTGCGGCGAATGGCTGTATCGGACAATCGGCGGTATCGCCCCCGATCCAAACCATCCTGGCTACAAACGGTTCATCATACAGCCGCGGCCCGGAGGGGCAGATCTGCACTCTGCCAGCGCCTCTTATGAGAGCGTTTATGGGACGATCAAGACCCACTGGCAATTGGGAAGCACAGGCCTAGTGCTGGACGTGGACGTGCCAGTCAATACCAAGGCTCTTATCTACGTGCCCGCCGCTTCCCGTCAGGGCGTGACGGAAGGACAGGGCATCAACGGCCGGCAGGGTGTTCCGTCTCTGGGCATGGATGGGGAGGCGGCAACGTTTCTCGTCGGCTCAGGCCACTACCACTTTACGTCGTTGTGGCGGCCTCCGACTGCAGTCCATTTGTGAAGAAGTCATTGACGTGACGCTGAAAAGAAGAAACTTTGAATAAACACCACTCATTCCTACTTGCGCTCTTTCTCCTGCTGCTGGCCGGAGTTCCAACTTTCGCTCAGGACGTGCCGACTTCGGAGACGACGCCCCAAACCTGGCGCTATACAACGACCGCCCCCGCTGAGGGCTGGCAGCAGCCTGGCTTCCGTGACGCCGGCTGGCAGGCGGCCCCGGCGCCCTTCGGACACGGGATCGGGGGTGTCCGCACGGAATGGACCGCTGACGACATCTGGCTCCGGCAGACGTTTACCCTCACAAAGCTTTTTGCCCACCCCTATCTTAACGTTCTCCATGACGACGATGCTGAGGTGTATATCGACGGGAAGCTGGCGGCGACCGTGCCCGGTGCGACCAGCAGCTACGATCTGACTCCATTCTCCTTCGGCGCGAAAGGGCTGCTGCTGCCGGGGCGGCACACGCTCGCCGTGCACTGCCATAATGTCGCCGGGCCGCAGATCATCGATGTCGGTCTGTCGGATTTCGGCCCGCTCACGGCAGCGAGGCCGATTCCCGTGCGCGATATCTATAGTGATACCTGGGTCGCCACCGACGGTCTGGGGCGTGCCGTCTCCACCGCGACTAAGATCGGTCCGCCGCGTGCCAATAAGACCGTCGCCGTCTTCTATTTTCTGGCGAACCATGTCCGGAATGTCCCTGTTTACGACAACACTCAACTCCTCGCGGCAAATCCCCTTGACCCGCAGTATGGCCCGGTCAACTCCCCGCACTGGTGGAGCCAGCCTTGGTTAGGCTACTACCAGTCTGACGACCCCTCGGTGATCCGTACCCACATGGAGATGCTCGCCAATGCGGGCGTAGACGTGATCGTCTTCGACAATACGAATGGGCCGACATATCCAGACGTGTACCTGAATATCTGTCGGGTACTGGAGCAGATGAAGTCTGAGGGCGACAAAGCGCCGCAGATCGCCTTCTTCACCGGACACGGGGCCGAGAACACGCTCTGGACGAACTTCTACTCGCAAAACTTCTTCCCCGACCTGTGGTTCCAGTGGAAAGGCAAGCCGCTGATGATGGTCGCGCCTCTGGATCAAGGCAAGACACTGCCGGATAACATTACGCGCTTCTTTGCCATTCGCGGGTCATGGGCCTGGACAGCATCTTGGGGACCGACCGGGTGGTTCGGCAATGGGCATGACGCGTGGCCCTGGCTGGATAACTACCCCCAGAACTACGGCTGGCACGAAGACCCGAAGAAGCCGGAGGAGATCGCCGTCGAAGCCGCCCAGCATGCCACGACAAGCATCGGGCGCAGCTCACTCATGCAGAAACAGCCGCCCGTCAATGAGCTGCGCATCACCCCCGACACCGAGAAAGGCCTCTGCTTTGCCCAGCAGTTCGACTACGCACTCAAGGTTGATCCGGAGCTGATCTTCGTCACCGGCTGGAACGAGTGGACGGCGG
The DNA here is from genome assembly GCA_025354405.1 of Armatimonadota bacterium. Classification (GTDB taxonomy): domain Bacteria; phylum Armatimonadota; class Armatimonadia; order Armatimonadales; family Capsulimonadaceae; genus JANXMY01. The sequence goes on along the minus strand of JANXMY010000221.1, from coordinate 24,210 downwards.
GCCACTATACCGACGACAGCCCCACGTTCGCCGGCAAGCCGCACGCCAAAGGCGGAGCGATCTTCGTGGACGAGTACAACGAGGAGTTCAGCCGCGATATCGAGCCCGAGCAGGGGCGTCTCCAGGATGATTACTACTACCAGTTCGTCGATTATGTCCGCCGATACAAGGGCGTGCGCCCGGTGCCACCCCTTCAGGCACGGACGATCACGACTCTGGCGCAGTGGCAGACTGTCACCCCCGAATACCGCGACGCAATCGGTGACCCCGTTCACCGTGACCATCCCGGCTGGGGGAATGCGCACTATCGTAACCAAACCGGCCGGAACGATATCGTGGCGGCGAAAGTGAGCTTCGATACGAAGAACGTCTATTTCTACGCTCGTACCGCAGCGAAGATGACCCCCCACACCGACCCGAATTGGATGCTGCTCTACATCAACACCGACGCCGACGCGAAGACGGGCTGGCTAGGCTACGATTTTGTGCTCAACCGACATGCAGGGGCAAAGATCACGAGCCTGGAAAAAAACGTCGGTGGCAGCTATGCGTGGCAGTCTGCTGGAAGTGTACGCTGCTCCCAGCGCGGCACGGAGATGATGGTGACAATTCCGCGTGCCCTGCTTGGGATCAAGGCCGGCGCTGCCACGCTCGACTTCAAGTGGGCCGACAACTGCTATGTACGGGGCGATGCCAGCGACTTCACCCTGAATGGCGACGCTGCCCCCGATGGCCGCTTCAGCTACCGCGCCAATCTGCGCTGATATCTGCCGAACCGTCAGGTTAGCAGCATCAGCTCCGATTTGCGAGATTGGCCCTCGATTCTGATTGGAGAGAGAATAGGTATTGACAGAGAAAGGCAAAACTACTATAATACTTCAATTGGTTAATCGGATTTACCAATCTTGTGTGAAGGCCTTCTCCTACTATGCTGAAACGATTCCTGCTGCTTTCTTTCCTCTCTCTGCTAACTGTCACCGAGGGTGCTGTCGCCGCCAAGCCTCCCACGGTTGACCCGACCTATGGCTTTCCACCCTCTCGGCTTCAGGCCCCGCTGGAGGCAACGGTGCCTGCCCAGTGGATCTGGGTCGAGAAGACACAAGATACTCAGACTGTCAGTGCCCGAGGCTTGGTCACGCTCAGCACCGCGCCAAGTTCGGCTGCGCTGTTTGTGACGGGCGACGATGCCGTCACCGTCTTTGTCAATGGCCACAAAGTCGTCTCGACGAATATGGCGGAGAATGGGTGGAAGCAAGTGCAGAAGGAATCGGTCACCTCGCTGCTGCATGCCGGGATAAATAGTGTCGCGATACAAGGTGTCAACAGCGGCGGGGCAGCGGGTATTCTGGCACAGCTGGACGTCAATGGCAAGACGGTTTTGCGAAGCGGATCCCACTGGAAAGTGCTCGCCTCCGCTTCTCCGCCGGGGGCGTGGGCCGGCGCGGCATTTGATGACTCCCACTGGAGGAATGCGACGACCATCGCCCCGGCAGGACGCGGACCCTGGGGTACAAACCTGGTCAACTGGCCCGGGATGGATGCGAATGCCTGGTACCTCGCGCACCTCACAGTACACCCGATCGCGATTGCAGTTCTTTCCGGGCAGACCAGCGGCGCCCTGCTTTCGGCGAGACACATCTCGGTAAATGCCGTCTCTGAGAGCGAAGTCCCGGCGTCTCTGCGGATTGATTTTGGAAAAGAAATCGCCGGACGCCTCGTTCTGCAGGGCACACCGGGAACGACAATGCGGGTGACGACGGGGGAGACGATCGCCGAGCTGACCCATGTGGAGCCGGCATTAGACAACAGCGGGCCCTACAACCTGACCCTCACCGCCGGCAGCCCGGCCACCACGCCTTACAGCGCGTTCCGTTACGCCCTGCTTGTGTTTCCATCCCGTCATGCCGCCACGCTGACCCGGGTGGAATGCGACCATAAGTACTACCCCGTGGTCTACAAAGGAGCGTTCGACTGCTCAGACCCGCTCCTGACGAAGATATGGTACAGCGGGGCGTATACCGCACACCTGTGCATGCAGGAAGATATCTGGGATGCACCCAAGCGTGACCGAGGTCTTTGGGGCGGCGACCTGCACGTAACCGGGGCAACGATCAACGACGTTTTTGCCGATAGGTTCCTGATGGAGCGCTCTATTGCCGGGCTGCCGAAGACCGCCCCCGGTGGGGCATATAACCCCGCTTTAGCGACCGGGGATATCAACACGCTTCCGGGCTATACCTCGTCCTGGTTCTGCGAACTTGCTGACTTCTACCGCTGTGATGGTGACAAGGAGTTTCTCAGGAGCCAGCGGGGGAATATTCTGGCGCTGCTGGCGTACCAGCACGAGGAATTCGACGCCGCCCATCTGTTCATCAATCCCCATCATGACTGGAACTTTGTAGACTGGGCGCCGGACTTTGTCCAAGACAGCCCGCAGTCGCACATGGCGGTTGACCTGTTCGACATCAAGGGCATCCACGAGGCAGTGTTCCTGCTCCGGACACTCGGCGATACGGCGAACGCAAACAAGTACGAGGCCTGGGGCAAGACGCTGACCGATGCGGCACGTCAAAACTATCCCGATGCGGTGACGGCGACTTACGGGGACCGCCTGCAAACAAACGTCATGGCGATCTATTCGGGCGTCGCGACACCCGCGCAGCGGCAGGCGATTTACACGCGTATTCTGCGGGCGGGCAGCCCAGTTTGGACGCCGCCAGCCTCCGCGGCAAACACGGCGGCGTATCCAATGTCGCCCTACTACGGCAGCTATGTTCTGCGGGCCTTCGGCGACTTGGGGCGGCAGCAGGATGGACTGGACCTGATCCGCCGCTGCTGGGGGGCAATGATGGCGCGCGGGACGACGACCCTCTGGGAGCAGTTTGACCCCGCCATGCCGACCGAGATGAACCGGGTGCTGGATATGACGCCCTACCTGAGCTTTTGTCATGGCTGGTCCACCGGCCCGACCAGCTTCCTGTCGGAATACGTCCTCGGCGTCCGGTCCACCAGCGGCGGCATGAAGACGGTGGAGATCGTGCCGTTTCTGGGCGACCTCAAGTGGATCGATGGTGCAGTACCGGCCCCGCAGGGGTTAATTCGTGTGCGGGCGTCCAGGGCAGCTGGCGGTCAGGCTGTGACAGTGGGGCTGCCCCCCGGCGTCGATGCCCAGATCGGACTGCCCGGCCGCGCCATTTTCGTCAACGGCCGCCCGTATCCCCTCGTTCGCCGGTCTGGCGATCTCTCGTATGTGCATTTGGCCAAAGCGGGTGTCTACCAGCTCAAAAGCAGCATCGATATTAATGCGGCAAAGTAAGAGGGGAAACCACCCCTGCCTCCAAATAGTGATAAAGAAAGACACTCCTAGCATGCGAAACTTATGCGCTCCGCTCTCTGCCGTTCTCGCCCTGACCGCCCTCAGCGCGGGCGCACCTCCGCTTGCCTTGGCGCAGCAGGTTTATGTCGGCTCTGCAAATGGCTGGGACGCGATGAATGCGAACCCAAATCAATGGACCTATGTGCGTGCCCACGCAGATGGTTTCTATGTCAACTTCATTCAGATGCTTAATCCGAGCGCCAAAAAATGCGCGCTGACCTCTTCCCTGTTCACTCATAAAAGCGCTTATTACGAGTCCGACTCTCGCGATACCGGGCTGGGCGGGTTCCCGGACGGTGGTCAGTTCAGCCGGGATCTTCAGTCCCGGCAGCTATTCGCGCTGCTGAATGGCGGCTTTCGCGTCTCCTACTCCAGTCTGAACTACGGAGTCAGCGACCTCAAGCTGAGCGACTTGAAGCACCTCGGGCTGACCGCCCCTGCGACCCGTCCCTGCCTGGCGCAGAACGGCCCCTGGCTCTACGATGGCGACATCCTGAAGAACATCGGCGACAATGTCCGGGTACGCAAAGACACCGCCCGCACGGACGGCGCTTCGACCGACGGACCGCTCAGCCTGTGGCAAGCCGACCAGGGGGGAATGCGAAGTGGCAGCTTTTCCATCGTCAAATATACACACTCCCTGCACAAGATCGCAGCGGTCATGGTCTCCCCTTACGACCTCAAACCAACCGCGCAGTGGCTCAAAGTCGCTCAGCAGTGTGTTCGTCAGCACGAGGATACTGGGGCAAGGCCGGATATCTGGATTGTCTTCGAGTACGCGACGACGACCCCGACACTGCCAGAAGCGGTGGGCGGGCTTCCCGCCGACACGATTACCGGCATGGCCTACTGGCTAATACACCATCTCAAAGACCCGGATCACGCGGTGCATCTGCGGGCCGCCGCCGATGTTAGCTCAGGGGGACAGACCGTCACTGTGTCAAATCGCAGCCAGTGGCTGGACCTCTGCCCGACGCTGTCCGCGAAAGTCGTCGATCCACACCATGGGTGGAACGTCCGTTTTCTCTGTAATGGCAAGGATGTGACCGCGCAGATGGCCGGCGCCGCGGGACTGCCCTTTGTGCGGGACCTGCGCTTGTGGCCAGGCGCGAGCCGCCGGATTCAAGCCGTGGTGGAACGCCGCAGCTCTGCCAGGGTGCATGACAAACGGCCTGAAATTCGGTTCAGCTTATGGCCGTCCGCCCCGCAGGGGCAGGCAAGCCAGGTGCTGACGGTTTCTTCCGCCAGCCTTCGCGCTGGAAGGCGTGAAACTGCCCCAGCCAAAGCGCCTTCGAAGTAAATTTTCATGAGCACACAAATACAAACGCAAAATGCCGAACAAGCGGAGAGTGGAAATTCTGAATCCGTGCTGAAAACAGTCCGCTGGCTGCCGGTCGCCTTGGTCGCCCTGCCGCTGATCGCACTCAACACGGGGTGGATCGCAAACTCCGAGATGAAGACCGGCGTGACTGAGATCACTATCTCAACGCTCTTTCTTGGGGTGACATTTCTGCTGTTCCTCATCACTCTGATCAACTTGCTGGTGAGACGGCTCGCAGGGGTACGCGCCGCCTTGAACCAGGCCGAGCTGATGCTGCTGTATTCGCTTTTGTCTATTTCCAGTGTCGTCGCGGGTGTCGGAAACATGGGGTTTTTCCTGCCATTTCTGTCCAACCCCTTTTACTACGATAACAACAACAACGGCTGGCGTGAGCTTTGGCATCTGCTGCCGTCCTACATTGGGCCGCGCGACCCGGCGGTACTGAAGGGCTTTTATCAGGGGAACTCGACCTTCTTCCAGCCGCATATCATGCAGGCCTGGGCTTTGCCGTTGTCCGTCTGGGGCGCATTTTTCCTTGTTCTCCTTTGGACGACCCTGTGCCTTGCCGTGATCGTGCGGCGGCGCTGGGCCGAAGAAGAGCACCTGCCGTTTCCCGTGATAGCCCTGCCGCTGGAGATGACGCGCGAAGGGGCTCCGATCTACCGCAACAAGCTCCTCTGGATCGGCTTTGCTTTTCCGTTCCTTTCGCATTCGATCAACTCGCTCGCCAGTATCTACCCCAGTGTCCCAAGCTTCCCGATCAATTCAGCGCGTGATATGACCGGCGGTCTGCCGTTCCCGCTGAATGCACTCGACCCGATGTTCGGTGGCATCCATGCGGCGGGAATCGGATTTGGTTACCTGATCAATACCGATGTCCTCTTTTCGCTCTGGTTCTTTTACTTCGTGCGCAAAGCATTTAACTTCTGGGCTGTCACCGAAGATTGGCGCAACAGCGCCGGGGGAGGGCAGTTTGGCGACGGCGCTGCGCAATTCCCCTACACTTCGTATCAAGCTTGGGGTGCCTGGCTCGCACTGGGTCTCGCCGTTCTCTGGCAGGGCCGGAGTTACTTCCAAAGCTATTTCCAGCGGGCGCTGCGCGGCGACCCGGAGGGGCAGGAACGTGCTGAGCCGATGAGCGCCCGCATGGCTGTTCTGGGCTTTCTCGGCGGCTTCCTCGCTCTCTGCGCTTTTGTCTGGTCGTCTGGCGGTTCGTTCTGGCTGCCCCTCGCCTTCCTGGGTATTTACGTCGTAATCCTGCTGGCCCTGTCGCGGCTGCAGGCGGAGACGGCGGTCCTATCGCCTTATCTCGCCTGGATCGACCCGCAGAGTATCCTGACGACCGTCGGGGGGACGACCAACTTCGGCATCATGGACAAAGTTCACCTGGGAATGCTCTCCTGGTTCAATAGCGACTACCGGGCGGCGTCCCTGCCGCACCAGCTTCAAGCGTTTGTCGGACAGAAAAGGGCAGGCGGATCGATGCGTGGCGTACCGGCGGCGCTGATGGTAGCGGCCCTGATCGCTCTGGTTTTTGCCCTGCTCTGGGACCTGCAGCTTTACTACGTCAATGGGGCAGCCACCGGTCACGTCAACCAGTGGCGCGTCTCGGAAGGGTCCGCGCCCTGGGAAAGTGTACAGAAATGGCTCCAGCACCCCAAAGCACCTGACCACTCTGCCGTCTTCGGCATGATTGCGGGGGCGGCAATGACCGGAGCTCTGGCCTTGATGCGAGCACGGTTCGTTTCTTTTCCCCTGTCGCCGACCGGCTATGTGCTGAACACATCCTGGGCGAACGACCTGTTCTGGCTGGACATGCTGATTGCCTGGGCCTGCAAATCGCTTTTGCTGCGGTATGGCGGCATCAAGGTCTACCGGCAGATGCTGCCGCTGTTCCTGGGCCTGATCCTCGGCGACTTTGTGACCGGCTCGATCTGGAGCCTGGTCGGTGTGGCTCTGCATCTGAACTTATTCCGTACGTTCTCAACCTGACTGAAGGCAATACTCCATGACACAAAACTCACAAGTCGACCCGCGCCAACGCGAATTTCTGCTCCCAACACGTATCGTCTGGCAGACCACCGGCGACGCTGCCCCGCTGGAGAGCAGCTTCTTGCTCACAAGTGACACCGGGCAGGCGCCGCTCGAATCGCATCCTTACTGCACAATTCCCCGCACCGACCAGAGAAGCAGCCTGCTGCTGGATTTCGGTCAGGAGCTCAATGGCGGTGTGCAGATCGTGGTCGGTCCGGCGAGCCGGAGCGTCGTGGAGGTTCGTATCCGATTCGGCGAATCGGTCAGCGAAGCGATGGGAGAGCCGAACGGAGACCATGCTAATCATGACCTTGTGTTTCCACTGGTCCCGCTGGGGACTCAGGAAGTCGGCAACACCGGGTTTCGGTTCGTGCGGCTGGATTTCCCCGCGGATACTCTTCTGCACTTAGTCGCGGTACGCGCCGTGTCGCTTCAGCGGCCGCTGGAACATCTTGGCACGTTCGAATGCAGTGATACGCGCCTGAATGAAATCTGGCAGACCGGGGCGCGGACCGTGCATCTGTGCATGCAGGAATATGTCTGGGACGGTATCAAGCGCGACCGCCTGGTCTGGATTGGCGACCTGCATCCGGAGACGATGGTCATCGCGTCGGTCTTCGGCGGCCACCCGATTGTCCCCGCAACGCTGGACTACCAGCGCGAGCGCTCGCCCTTACCCGAATGGATGAACGGCATCTCCTCTTACTCGCTCTGGTGGCTGCTGATCCAGCGCGATTGGTATCGGTACCAGGGCGACCTGTCGTATCTCCAGGAGCAGCAGGTATATCTGACTGGCCTGCTGGCGCTGATCGATTCGAAGGTAGATGCCGCGGGACAAGAGCATCTGGACGGCATGCGTTTTCTGGAATGGCCGACAAGCGGGGATCCGGCGGCGATCGACGCAGGCCTCCAGGCCCTCGTCGTGCTGGCACTGCAGGCGGGCGCTGAGCTTTGCTCCGTGCTTTCGGACCCGGCGGCTTCTGCCCTTGCCCTCTCCGCGGCGCAGCGTGCGGCAGGCTTTGGGCGTCCGGCGAGCTCCAGCAAGCAGGCCAATGCCCTGATGGCGATGGCAGGCATGGCGGAGGCAAACGCCGTCAATCGCGACATTCTCGCCCAGGACCCCTATCGCGGGCTGTCGACATTCTACGGCTACTACGTCCTCCAGGCCAGGGCGCTTGCCGGGGACTATGCGGGCTGCCTTGACCTGCTGCGGACCTACTGGGGCGGGATGCTGGATATGGGGGCAACGACATTCTGGGAGGGCTTTGAAGTCGACTGGATGGAGAACAGTGCCCGAATCGATGAATTGGTGCCGCCGGGCCAGCGCGATATCCACGCCGACTTTGGGGGATATTGCTATGAAGGGCTGCGGCACAGCCTCTGCCACGGCTGGGCTGCCGGCCCGACCGCCTGGCTGATGGAGCATGTGCTCGGAATTGCCCCGGCCTCACCGGGCTTCGCCACTGTCACGGTAACTCCTCACCTGGCTGGCCTGACCTATGCGCGTGGGACATTTCCGACCCCCCACGGTATCATTCAGGTCTCCCACGAGATTGGTGCGGATGGGAAAGTGAAAACTGACCTCGAACTGCCCGATGGCGTGCGCCTGGTCAAGAGCTGACCTCTCAGTCACGCTGCCTCTTCAATTGCCGGGAGTGATTTTCGCGACTGAAGCCGATATTCGCTTGGAGTACAGCCAATCTTGCCACGGAAAACTCGCGCGAAATAGTAGGCCGACTCGAACCCGCAGCGGCCGCCGATCGCCGCGATGGGGAGCGTTGTATTCCGCAGAAACTCACAGGCCTGGTAGAGGCGCAGCTGCGTCTGGTACTGCGCCAGAGGAAGCCCGGTGTGCTGGCGAAACATCTTGCGAAGCCACGGATAGCCCACACGCAGGTCCGCCGCGAGATCGTTCATATCGGTGGGTCGATCGATCCGCTCCATCAACAGATCCTTCGTGCGCTTGATAATCCCCAAAACGTCGGTCGCCTGAAAGCTCAGGCGCTGGTGGGACACCATCGCGAGTGCGAGAATGAGATGAAGGCTTGCCACGACGACGTTCTGGTACCCGACCGCCTCTTCGGCCACCTCCTCCGCAATCCGCACAAACTCTCTCAGCAGCGAATCATTGATGCCGGTACAGAACAAAGGGACTTTCGGCGAGGCGGAATGCTCCGCCATAAACTCCGCGGCTCCTTTTCCCTGAAAGGCGACCCAGTGCTCTTCCCAGCCGATCTCCGGGTCGGGACGATAGCGGTGCCATTCATGCGGAAATAACGCGATCAGATCTCCTGCCCTGACCTGCCGCAGCCCGCCCGAAGTCGACTCCAATTGGCCGGAGCCTCGGGCGATATAGATTAACTGGTATTCCTGGAGGACGCGGCCCTCACTCCAGTGGAACTGGTGATGCTGCGGGTGACTGGAGGGTGGATAAGAAGCGCCTGGCGGCAGGTAGGCATTCCCTCCCGCAATAACGTACAGGCTGCGAGTGAGGATCTCGTCGCCCAGAGGCAGGTATCGGTAGAGTTGCTTCATGGCACTTCGCTGTCAATATCAAAAAGTACAGGTCCTATAGCAAATCCGGCATTTCTTACGAGGCAGTTTCCTGTTACAATAGTATCATTGTAGCATATTTCAAGAAACGCTCTCGTGCGACGGATCAAGACACCTCTTATGCGAATTTCACTTTTTATCCCCTGCTATGTCGACACCTTCTACCCACGCGCAGGCATCAGTGTGGTTGAGGTCTTGGAACGGCTGGGGCACACCGTAGAGTGTCCTCCATCTGTGACCTGCTGCGGGCAGCCTGCTTTGAACGGCGGGTTTTGGCCACAGGCACGTGCCGTTGCGGAGGGAGTCTTGAAAGCCTATCAGAATGCAGACGTCGTTGTGGTCGCCTCCGGCTCCTGCGGCGCGATGCTCAAGGTTTTTTACCCTCAGATATTTCAGGATACCCCGCACTACGAAGCTGCTCTCGCACTGGCTGAAAAGACCTGGGAGTTCTCTGACTTCCTGGTGACCAAGCTGGGAGCCACCGATGTCGGCGCGAAATTCGCTTCGACGGTGACATTCCATGATGGATGCCACGGGCTTCGGGAACTTGGGGTGCAGAGCCAGCCGCGCGTTTTGCTCTCTCAGGTTCGCGGATTGACGCTGATTGAAATGACCGAGGCGCAGACCTGCTGCGGCTTTGGCGGCGCATTTGCCGTCAAGTTCGCCCCGATCTCGACGGCGATGGGCGAAGTCAAGTGTGCCTCCGCTCTTGCCACGGGTGCGGAGTACATCATCTCCAATGATTCAAGCTGCCTGATGCACCTGCAAGGGCTGCTGGACCGGCAGCGCAGGCCGCTGAAGAGTCTGCACCTCGCGGAAGTGCTAGCCCGAACGTCGTAGAAAGTAGGACTTATGTCCACGAAGACGCCAACAAAGCCGACAAGCCAGTTCCAAAACGATTCCGAGCGTATGAGCCTTGACCTGCGGCACCGAACACTGGTGCAGACGGCGATGAGCAAATACGAAGCCGTGCGCCGGGGCACGCAGGGCCGGTTTCAGGACTGGCAGGCGGCACGCCAGGCCGCCTCTGAGACGAAGTGGGAAGCGCTGAACCATCTTGACCAGTATCTGGAAGAGTTCGTTCGCAACACGGAAGCGCGCGGAACGCAGGTCTTCTGGGCCGCGACTGGCGAAGAAGCCTGTGCTTATATTCTGGATCTCTGCCGACGCGTGGAAGCGAAAGAGCTGATCAAGTCCAAGACGATGACCAGCGAAGAGATTCACCTCAACCACGCTCTGGAGGCCGCCGGGTACTGCGTCACGGAGTCAGACCTGGGCGAGTATATCGTGCAGCTTCGCGAGGAACCCCCTTACCATCTGGTGTTTCCGGCCATGCACCTGACGCGCGGCGAGATCAGTGATACGTTCACGCAAAAGCTGGGGACCCCGGCCTCGGACAGCCCGGAAGAGCTGACCATGATCGCCCGCGATGTGATGCGGGCAAAATATCTGAGCGCGAATGTCGGTATCAGCGGCGCGAATTTCGCCGTCGCTGACACCGGCATGATCTCAATTACGGAGAACGAAGGCAACGCCAGGCTGACGACCTCGGTGCCGCGTATCCACATCGCTCTGCTGGGCATTGAAAAAGTGCTGCCGAAGCTCGCCGATCTGGCCCTGTTCCTGCCGATGCTGGCGACGGCGGGAACGGGACAGGCGTTGACCTGTTACAACTCCTTGATCGGCGGCCCAAAGCAGCCCGGCGAAGTGGATGGTCCCGAAGAGTTCCACGTCATCTTGCTGGATAATGGCCGGACGGAGCTTTTGGCTGACCCGGAGCAGCGTGAGGCTCTGCACTGCATTCGGTGCGGGGCCTGCCTCAATGTCTGCCCGGTTTTTCGAAATATCGGCGGACACTCTTACGGAAGCACCTATCAAGGCCCGATCGGCTCGGTGATTACCCCTCATTTACAGGGCCTGCAGGAGTGGAAGCATCTGTCGGCGGCCTCGACACTGTGCGGGGCCTGCACGGAGACCTGTCCGGTAGGGATTGATCTGCACCACCATCTGCTGCGAAACCGGCGGAATGCCGCAAAAGCCCAGCCGGATAGATTGGAGCAGATAGCCTATCAGGGGTTTGCGTTTGTGATGACCCGCCCGAAACTTTACCGTCAGCTGACGCGCATCGCGCCGTTTCTTCAGCGCCTGCATCAGCTTATCAATGGCCGTCGGATCGACCCACTGTTCGGCTGGACCCAGTCCCGCAACTTCCCGGAGGTGCAGCCGCGAACCTTCAAAGACTACTGGGCCTCACGTCAGGAGATGAAACCATGAGCGCGAACGAACAAATTTCGAGCGGGCGTGAACAGATACTGGGACGAATTCGGAGGGCGCTGCAAGTACCTGCCCCGAAACGAACACCACACGAACCGGCTCCGGCAGCGGATCGGTACGCGAAGTCGCTTCCGGTCATACGGCCGGAAGCCAGGGCCTGGCTGCCTCCAGTGGGCGAGGCCTGGGCCGAGCAGATGCAGCTATTTACTGAGCAGTGCGCCGATCTGCGGGCCGATTTTTTTCTGTGTGCGGATGTCGCCGAAATGGAGGAGCGCCTGGCGGTGCTTGCCAAAGACTGCGGCTGGCAGCAGATCGCCACTCATCCTGGGGCGATGACCACCGGGGCCGCAGCTTCACTTTCGCTGCCGATACTCCTGATTGAGGACGGCTACGAAATTGTGGCACTGGAGCACTGCGATGCCGCACTAACCGAGTGCGATGCCTTAGTCGCGCAGACCGGCAGCGTTCTGATTACCAGCCGCAGTGCCGGAGGGCGAACTCTGTCCGCGCTCGCGCCGCATCATGTCGTGCTGGCACGGCGGGAGCAGCTTGTCCCGGACCTGACGGCGGCATTCGCCTTGCTGACGGAGCGCTACCGGGCAAACTATCCCAGCCTGATGTCGCTTGTCACCGGCCCAAGCCGGACCGGGGACATCGAGCGTATTCTCGTTCTGGGTGCCCACGGCCCGAAACGACTGACTATCTTCTGCGTTTAAACCTCACTTCCTTTTTTGCTGACAAGGAGCAACTATGCGACAAGAGAAACTTTTTTCACTGCTGGATGCTTTTCAGATCGAGACGCCGTCCTGGGGGTACGCCGATACCGGCACCCGTTTTGGCAAGTTTCTTCAGCCGGCAGCGGCCTCGACGGTCGAAGAAAAGCTGGCGGATGCCGGCGTGGTGCACCGGCTGACCGGCTGCTGCCCCTCTGTCGCTGTCCATGTGCTGTGGGACTTCAAGGCGGGTGACGACCCGGCACAGGTCGCCGAAATGGCCCGGCGAAACGGCGTCCGTATCGGCTCGATTAATCCGAATCTGTTTCAGGATCAGGTTTACAAGTTCGGCTCGGCCTGCAGCAGTGACCCGAAAGCACGCGCGGAAGCAGATCGCCACGTTCAGGAATCACTCCGTATCGGACGCGAAACACACTCGGACCTGCTGTCGTTCTGGATGGCGGACGGTACGAATTATCCGGGGCAGGACGATATCGTCACGCGCAAAAAGCGCATGGAAGCGGCGCTGAAGTCCTGGCATGATGCGATGCCCGAAACGATGACGATGCTGGTGGAATACAAGCCGTTCGAGCCGGCTTTCTACGCCACGGACATTGCTGACTGGGGCATGGCCTATCTGTATGCCAAACAGGCGGGGCCGCGTGCGAAAGTACTTGTCGACACCGGCCACCACCTGCCGGGCGCGAATATTGAGCAGATTGTCGCCTGGCTGATCGATGAGGATATGCTGGGCGGCTTCCATTTCAACGACCGCAAGTATGCCGACGACGATCTGACGCTCGGCAGCATCGACCCCTACGCAGTTTTTCGCATCTTCCATGAGATCCGCACCGCCGCAGAGATCCACGGGCGGGACGTTTCCAAGATCGCTTACATGATTGATCAGTCCCACAATCTCAAGCCCAAGATTGAAGCCATGATCCAGACCGTCACAACCGCACAGGAGCTGTACGCCAAAGCGTGCCTGGTGGACCATGCAAAGCTTCAGGACGCGCAGGCGCAGCGTAACATCGTGGATGCCGAGGAATGCCTGCGAGCGGCGTTCTATACCGACGTCAAACCGCTGCTGGCTCAGTGGCGCTCCGGCCACAGCCTCGCCGCCGATCCGATGGCAGCTTACCGCGCTTCGGGCTATGTCGAAAAGATTACGGCGGAGCGGGAAGCAGCCCGGAAGGAGCGGGGCGAAAACAGCTCGCCAGCCTATGCTTAATTCTGAGAAAATATCAGCAGGCGCAGATGTTTTGATAGGCCATTCGTACATCGCCTGTGACCTGGGGGCGGAAAGTGGCCGCGTGATCCTGGGTATCCTCCAAAGCGGCATTTTGACTTTAGAAGAAATTCATCGCTTCTCGAATGACCCGGTCCGGAGTGGTGACTCCCTGCGCTGGAACGTACACCATATCTTCGGGGAACTAAAGACCGGGCTCTCGCGTGTCGCGGCGCACCGCGAAGGGGCCAGGGCAGCGTCTTTGAGCGTTGACTCCTGGGGTGTGGACTATGTACTGGTCGACCGGGCCCATGTGCCGCTGACTCTGCCGCACCATTATCGTGACACGCGTACCGACGAAGCATTTCGAACGGCCTTTGAAACGGTCCCTGCCGAAGCTGTCTTCGCCGAGACCGGCATCCAGTTCATGCCGATCAACACCCTGTATCAGCTTCTGGCCCACCTGCGGCAGGCTCCAGAGGAGCTGGCCCAATCGGATCAGCTGCTGCTGGTCGCCGACTTTTTGCATGCGCTTTTTTGCGGGGTAGGAGTCGCCGAACGCAGCCTGGCCAGCACAACGCAGATCTACAACCCGACCACCAGGCAATGGTCGACGAATCTGCTTTCGCGTTTTGGCCTGCCGTCTTTTTTGCTTCCGCCACTTGTTGACCCCGGAACCGCGCTCGGGCCGCTTCTGCCGGAGATCGCCGCCGAGACCGGCCTTCCGGCAGAGATTCAAGTGATTGCGACTTGCTCTCATGACACTGCAGAGGCCGTCATCGCCGTGCCGGAGGAAGGCGACGACTGGGCCTTTCTGAGTTCCGGCACCTGGTCCCTCCTTGGTGTTGAGCTACCAGAGCCGCTGATCAATGCCGAGGTGCTGGCGGCAAACTTTACCAATGAGATCGGCTATGGGGGCACGGTACGCTTTCTCAAAAATATCGCCGGGCTGTGGATTATCCAGGAATGCCGCCGCGACTGGCTCGCCGCCGGGACCGAATACTCCTACGAAGAGCTAACAGCGCTGGCCGGGAGTGCCGAGCCCTTCCGCAGCTTGATTTCTCCTGCCGATGCTCGCTTCCTGAAATCGGGCGAAATGGCAGGCAGAGTCAGACAGTTTTGCCGCGACACCGGGCAGCCGGTTCCTCTGACGCCCGGACAGGTCGTGCGCTGCGCTCTGGAAAGCCTGGCGCTGTCTTATCGCGCGACCCTGGAACAGATCGAAGCCTTGACCGGACGGACGATCCATCGCCTGCATATTGTCGGCGGCGGCAGCCAGAGCGCGCTGCTGAACCAGTTTGCCGCGAATGCCACCGGCAGGAAAGTGCTGGCCGGCCCTGTCGAGGCGACGGCCATCGGCAACCTGCTGCTGCAGGCCGTGACACTCGGCCACCTCGAAACTATCGCCGATCTGCGCCGAACAGTGCGCGCCTCGTTCCCGATAGAGTCCTTTGCGCCCGCAGACGCCGGCGTCTGGCAGGATGCCTACACCCGATTTCAACATATGGAGACCCTCAACCCGTGACCTACCCGAAATACCAATTTGTCAGCGACCTGTGGGACGATGAAGAAGCCGCTGCGCTTGATCCCCTGGGACGCCTTGTCTACCGCTCCAACCTGCTGGGAACGGACGGACGCATTACCAACACCGGCGGCGGAAATACGTCCGCCAAAATCACCGAGCCCGATCCGCTGACGGCCCAGCCCGTCGAAGTTCTCTGGGTCAAAGGCTCTGGCGGCGATCTGCGAACCGCGGGACGCACGAATTTCTCCTCGCTGTACCAGGAAAAGTTGCTTGGCCTGCAGCGACTTTATGCACAGAGCGATACGCCTGGCCCCAAGACGGAAGCGGAAGACCGCATGGTCGGACTGTACGCCCAGTGTACGTTTAACCTGAATTCCCGACCCTCTTCGATCGATACCCCGCTGCACTCGTTCGTGCCCCGCCGTCATATCGACCATACGCACCCAAATGCGGTGATCTCTGTTGCAGCGTCTAAGAACTCCGACCGGCTGACGCGCGAGATCTATGGCACGGATATTATCCACACACCCTGGCTGCGGCCTGGCTTCGAGCTGGGACTGGAGCTTCAGAAAATCTACGCCCATAATCCCGGTGCGCAGGGCGTCATTTTAGGCCAGCATGGCTTGATTAACTGGGCCGACGATGACAAAGAATGCTACTATCTGTCACTGGATTTGATCGAAAAAGCAGCCGCTTATATCCAGGCCCGCGACAAGGGGTGCCAGACATTTGGCGGCGCAAAATACCAGAGCCTTGGGGAAGCGGAGCGGCGCGGCGTCTTCGCACGACTTCTGCCCTGGCTCCGGGGACAGGTTTCCCAGAACCACCGGCTTTTAGGCACCATTCAGGATGACGAGAAGATCCTGCGCTTCGTCAACAGCCATGATGCACCGCGTCTGGCGGAGCTGGGCACAAGCTGCCCGGACCACTTCCTTCGTACCAAGATCAAACCGCTGTATGTGGCCTGGGACCCGCAGACGGAAGATGACAACGCGCTGAAAACCAAGCTGGCTGACGGTTTAGTCCAGTACCGAAATGATTATACAGCTTACTATGAAGCCTGTAAGCGGCCAAATTCCCCGGCAATGCGTGACCTGAACCCGACGGTAATCCTCATCCCTGGCCTGGGCATGATCACTTGGGGCAAAGATAAGAGCGAGTCCCGCGTGACCGCGGAATTCTATAACTGCGCGGTGGAAGTGATGCGCGGGGCAGAGGCCATCGACGAATATGTGGCTTTGCCGCAGCAGGAAGCGTTCGATATCGAGTACTGGCTTCTGGAAGAAGCAAAGCTCCAGCGCATGCCGCCGGAAAAAGAGCTGGCCCGGCAGATCGTGGCAATTGTGGGTGCAGGCAGTGGAATTGGACGTGAGCTGGCGCACCGGCTTGTCCGGGACGGCGCCCATGTGGCCTGTTTGGACATGAACCTGGAATCGGCTGCCGCCACGGCCAGGGAAATCACGAGCAAAGTCGGCATGGGCATCGGCGTCGCCGGCAGTGGCATCTCAGGCTGTGGGCAGGCGGTTGGAATTGCGGCCGACATTACCAGCCGTCAGAGCATACAAGCGGCGCTGCAGGAAGTCGCGCTGGCTTACGGAGGCTTTGACTCCGTCGCCGTCACCGCGGGAATTTTCGTTTCGCCGGACACGAGCGGCCACATCCCCGACGATAAGTGGGGGCTGACATTTGCCATCAATGTCACGGGTTCGTACCTGGTCGCGGATGAAGCGGCCCCGATCTGGAACCAGCAGGGGCTGAACGGCAAAATGGTCATCACGACATCCGCAAATGCTGTCGTCAGCAAGGAAGGCAGCGTGGCCTACGATACGAGCAAGGCGGCTGCAAACCACCTGATTCGCGAGCTGGCCGTCGTGATGGCTCCTCTGGTGCGCGTCAACGGTGTTGCCCCGGCGACGGTCGTCCAGGGCAGTGCGATGTTCCCACGCGACCGTGTCATCGCCAGCCTGGCCAAATACGGCCTTCCCTACTCTGAGGCAGAAGCCGATGATCTGCTGCAGAGCCGGCTCGCTAATTTCTACGCCGACCGGACACTGATGAAGACTGCGATCACTCCGGCAGATCAGGCGGAAGCGATCTTTCTGCTGCTTTCCGACCGCCTGAGCAAGACGACCGGTCAGGTCATCGCCGTGGACGGCGGCTTGCATGAGGCCTTCCTTCGATAATTGGCCCCGGCCTGCTCCCGCCACCCCTGGTTAGGTCCAGGAGAAAACTGGCGCCTGGAGCAGGCCCGCGGGATAAAGCTGATACTCCTCTGCGAAGCTCGCCCCCTCGGTGACGAAGCTCCCCGGGCTGTACGCACCCGCCCGCAGGGGGACAAGATGCAGCGGGCCGAACGTATTCCGGCGTGTTAACACTACCTCCAGCGTGATTCGGCCATTCTCCGCCGCCTTGGGCAGGATCTCGGCGCGATAAGGCGGCCAGGCGATCAGCGCGGCGGGAGCGTACGGCGACACAACTTTGACGCACGCGGCCTCAAACTCCGGAACGGTTATGAAAAGCGGCGCTTGACTTGGAATCGGGACCAGGTAGGACACTGACCCTCCATAGAAGGGTAGTCCCTGAGCCGTCAGGTCGCCGACGCTCAGCCGCTCCGGCAGCTGGGTCAGTGCCGCACGATTCCCCTCAAGGCGCACCCCGAAGCCGCCAATCAGGTAAACGGCTTCAAGGTTCATATCCTGATGAAAATTACCGGTGAGGGTGAGTACGTTGCCCCCTGTCACCAGTGCCTCCCGCGGCAGGGCGATCTTTTGGAAGGCCTTGTCTACCCACCAGCCCGATGCGTCTGACGGAACCACCCGGCCGTTCAGTGCAATCTGCCATTGTTCGGGCCGCTCCAGGCAGAGGGAAATGGCGTCATTCGGCTGGGAGTCCACAGCGAAGTCGAACTCCAACGTCAGGGAAGCCAGAACCGGTGGAGGAGGCAGATACTTTCGGCTGAACCAGGGCTGAACCATTTCGCCGCTCCGCAGGGGCAGCTCAAGGGCGCGGCGCACGGCACGGTCCACCTGAAGAATTTCGAGGCTATCCTGCCAAATCCCGTCGCCGAGTTTGTGCCGTGCAAAGTCGAGAACGCAGACATTTTCCTCGCCCAGCGTAAACTCAAAAGGACCTTCGGCAGCCTCCCGGCCAGCCTCCAAATAGGGTGGTCTCTCAGCCAGAGCGCTGCTCGGCGCCGGTGCGATGAGAAACGCACGCTCGCCGGATGGCGGAAAGTCGATCATGAACTCGATCTGGCTGCCATGAGTTTGTGACGGCACCCGGTAACGTGCCCCGGTGCGGCAGTCCCATTCTTCCACCAGCAAACCGTCAGCGGCCAGGTCTTCCGTCGCAATCCGGAGGCATATCCGGGCTGCGTCTACGGGCTGGTTATCGCTCATATTCATCGCTGCCAAAATCAGGCTATCCCCGTCGATGCGCATCTGGCAGGAGATCTGCGGAAGTGAGATGCCTGTCTCGGCATCCAGTATCTGGACATCATTGCGCACCGCCTCGCGGCAGGCATCGGTAATCGGTGCCTTTTCCCAGGGCAGACGAATAGCGAGGTCTGCAAGCTCTGCCGGAGCACTGGACTGCACGGCATCCACATAGCGGGGGGGATCACCGGCGAAGAGGACACTGCCCCCAGCGGCGGCAAACTCGGACAGCAGGCGGACGGTGCTGGAGCGCATTGTCGAGAGGTGACCGACCACTACCGCGCGGTACGAGGCCTGGCCGACATGCAGTACCGGGCAGCCACTGCTCCCGATCTCTATGCTGCTCAGACGCCCGAGCATCTCTTCATCACCATAGTCGAAATCAAGGTGGGCGTTAATCAGCCAGTACGACAGCTCGGAGTAGTCGTTCTCCAGCGCGATAACTTCCTTAGTCTTTGGCGACAGGCCATCCGCCCAGCCGGCATAGATCTGGCACCAGACGCTCTCCACGGGATTGATGACCAATATATCGCAGCAGGGCTTACCCTGCGCCAGCAGCAGGCCGAGCCGGGCGAAATAGGTCTCGACATACCCATAGTCCTTGTACCACGCTGACTGGTGCAGGATACTGCCGGGATAGTCTCGCTTGGCTTCGCCCTCCATCGTGTACCAGGAAAGGTGATGACAGCGCAGATTGATGCCGAAGAGTGCCTGCCAGTCACCAACACGCTTGTGACTCTCGAAGCTCATCTGCCAGCCGGTACAGCCATACAGCTCTGAAAGCAGCCATTTCTGCCCCAGCTGCCGCGCTGCAGAGCTGAGCTGCTTTACGATTGGAAAGTGGCGGTTGCCTTCGCTCAGCAGGTCGATGCCCGGGTAGTGCATATACTCGTAGAAGCGCATCAGCGACCCCTGCATGGCGGCCTGTGCGGTCAAGCTGTCCTCATGCAGGGCATGGCCAGTTAAAAGTATGTCGTTGGCACTGCACCAATCGAAGAGCGGCCGGGCGAAGTTATTCAGGAACATCTGCTGGAGCAGTTCCATGTAGTGCCATTTGACCGGCGAGACGGCGAGGCCTTCCGGCTGCAGGAACAGCTCGGGCAGCTTGTCTGTAAGGTCATAGCCGAACTGTTCGCAGAAGCGTTCCGGGAGTGCCGCGGTCCAGGGGGTCATGCGGAGCATATTGGAGGTGTCCAGGCTGAAGCCGCTGAAGACCGGCCCCCGGTGCGGTTCGTCGGTAAAGATGCCCCGAACCGACCGGCCCAAACGGTCTCCGCAGTGGGCTTTGTACTGCTCGTGGGTGAGCTGGATGTAGCGGTCCGTCGCCGCTGGGTTGAGCGTGTCGACGTAGGTGTTGCCATTGTAGAAGCTGGATCGGTTAGACTCTTCGACGTGGAAAGCCAGCACGGTCTTCTCTCGATATGAGTCCGGCGGCGTCTCGGCGAAGATCCGCGTGCATTCAAAGAACGCTGACCCCTCCAGGCGGCAGGAAAACGCTGCCGTGAGCCCGTCACGCCAGGCCCACTGCGTCCCAGGGAAGGTCTCCAGGCACAGGAACCGGCTCCGGAATTCCGGTTCTTCCGTGACGACCCCGCCGGCGGTCCCGCTGGGCCAGCGGTCTTCGTCGTAGAGCCAGGCTTCCAGGCCGCGCTTCTCCGCCTCGTCGGCACAGGAATTGGTCAGTCGAAACCACTCCTCGCCCAGATATTCCGTCACCAGCCCGGTCCGTGAGTGCATGAAGAATCCACCCATTCCCATTTCTTGTAATATCTCGATCTGGCGCAGCAGCTCTTCCTCGTGAAGTTCTCCGTTCCAGCTCCAAAACGGTTTGCCTCGCCATGCGGACGACGGGTTAATAAATTGCGTGGAAAGCTCGTTCAAACTGAATACCTATGACCTCTTGCTAAACTAAGAACTGGCATTCCTATTCGCAATAGAAACGCTTATTTCCTGCCTTCGCAAAAAACAGATAGCGCTTCAACGAACTACCTGCAGAATGACCAGGAGCGATCCAGCGCTAACCGCCAGCCAGAGCAGAATGCCCTGAGCCATTGGCTTCCAGCCAACCATCTTCAGTGTCTTCTGTGAAATGCCCGCACCGATCAGAAACAGCGTCAATGTCAGCCCGGTCGTCGCAAGGTGCGAGAGGGCAGGGGATGCGCTTGCGACGCCGGGTACAAAGCTGCGGGCGACCGATGCCAGCAGAAACAGCCCGATAAACCAGGGGATCTGAATCTTACCTTGCGCCTTCAGCGGGGTTTGCCGCGGGTCGAAGCCGACTGTGGTGTCCGCCAAGCCGCCGATGGGAGCCGGAGTAGTTTCCGGGTTTTGGCGACGAAAGGCGAGTGCCGCCGCAATGGCGACGGGCACAATCCACAGGGCACGCGAAAGCTTCACGGCGGCTGCGGTCTGGAGGGCAGGCAAGCCGTATCGCGAGGCCGCACCTACTACCGAGGAGATGTCATGGATTGCCACTCCGCACCAGGTGCCGAACTGCGTCTGCGAGAGCCCCAGTGCATAGCCGAGAATTGGGAAGACGTACAGTGCCACTGCGTTCAGCAGAAAGACCGTGCCCATCGCGACTGTCATCTCCTCCTCCGCCGCCCCAATGACCGAGCCGACCGCAGCGATTGCCGACCCGCCGCAGATTGCCGTTCCGGCGGAGATAAGTGCGGATGTCTTGCGGTTGATCTTGAGCCATTTCCCCACGAGATAACCGAGTGTGAGGGTGCCGGCAATGCTGCCGGCGGCAAAAACCATGCCGCTTTTCCCTGCCTGAAGCACCACTGCGAGGTTCATTCCAAAGCCGAGAAGGACGACGCAGGCTTGCAGAAGGTGTTTGGCTGCGAGCTTGCTGATCTGATGAAATGGATTCTCGACGGTCAGTGCCAGGAACATTCCCAGTGCCAGCGCAATTGGCGGGGAGGCCCAGGGCGACAGGCAGAAGGCGGCTGCGAGGAGAAAGAGGGCCTGCCGCGCCGGGAGGGACAAAGAATTATTCGGCTTCTCCTCTCTGCTGTTTGCCGATTGATCTTCGACAGCTATGTATTCGACCATGGTTTTCTCTTTTCTTGCTAAATACACTTTACCCACCAATTAACGTATAATAAAAATACATATTTATGATGACAGCGTAAACTAAAAGTTATGCTTTAAGAGGGGGCAGCGCGATGAACCTGAACCATTTAGCGGTGTTTCATGCCGTAGCGGAAGCGGGCGGTGTGAGCCGAGGTGCAGAGCGGTTATGTGTGAGCCAGCCGGCAGTTTCCAAACAAGTCAGGGAGCTTGAGGCCGCGCTTGGCCTGAAGCTTTTTGATCGCCTCCCGCGCGGGGTCCGGCTGACACAGGCCGGTGAGGTACTGGCAGGATATGCACGCCGCTTGTTTGCCGTTGAAGCCGATGCGGAGCGGGCCATCGCAGAATTAAAAGGGTTGTCTCAGGGCAGCCTTCGGGTGGGGGCGAGCCTCACCATCGGGGGTTATCTTCTGCCGGAAATCCTGGGGGCGTACCGCAAGCTCTATCCGGGCATTGATCTTGAGCTGGAGATTGCGAACACACAAGTGATCCAGCAAAAGCTCCGCGAGAATGCGCTCGACGTTGCACTGACGGAGGGATTTGTCGAGATCGGCGAAGCGAAGAACGAATTGGATGATTTAGATGCGGAGATATTCCACTGGGATGAACTGGTGGCCGTGGTGCCGCCCGGTCACCGGCTGCTGAAAGAGAAGGGGCTGACGGCAGCCCAGTTCTGCGCGGAGCCGTTTCTGATGCGTGAGACCGGCTCGGGGACACGCGAAGTCGTCGAGCGGGCACTGGCCCAGCAGAAAGTCGTGGTTCATCCGACGATGTCGCTGGGCAGTACCGAAGCCATCAAGCGGGCTGTCTCCGCAGGCCTGGGCGTAGCAATTATTTCCCGGCTGGCGCTGAGTACGGAACTTGCCGCGGGCCTGCTCCAGGTCGTTGCCATTTCCAACCTCCGCATTGAGCGGCCGCTGCATATCGTGCGTCTGCGCGGCAAGTCGGAAAGCGAAGCCGCCCACGCCTTTTTCAAGCTGCTGTCGTAGTCTTTCTCTCAATCTGAGTCTGCAGCCGCGGGGTGTGCCTTGACGCCGATATGTGTCAGCACTACCTGGGCAATGGTGCCATCTGCTCGAAACTCCAGCTTCTCAATGCAGGAAACGCGGTGGCCAGCGGCCGTCTCGCCCAGTGGGCGGCGATGGTAACAGATCACCCAGTCGTCGTCCGTGCCTGGAAGTTTTAGCACGGAATGGTGCCCTGCAGAATTTGCGACATCCGGCTGGCTTTCCAGGATACGGCCTCCATATTCAAACGGTCCGTAGGGGTTGTCCGAGACCCCGTAGGCGGCACGGTAGGAATTATCACCCCAGTCGCCTTCACTCCACATCAGATAATAAAGGCCGTGCCGCTTGACCATAAACGGACCCTCGACATAGTCGGGCGACGGGGTGATATTTCGGAAATCGCGATTGATGGCGCAGAACGTTCGTGTGAGCGGTGCGACCACGCAGACCCCATGTCCACCGAAGTATAGATACGCCTGCCCGTCATCGTCCACAAAGCAGTGAGCATCGATGGGCTGTGCCCCATGCGGGTAGTAACCCACCAGCGGCCGACCGATGGCGTCTCTGAACGGACCGGCGGGACTGTCGGATACGGCAACGCCCAGGCCGGCTCCGTCACCCGCGGAGAAGTAGAAGTAGTATTTTCCGTCGTGGGGGGATCGGGCGCACGAGGGTGCCCAGGCGGCGTAGTTTGTGGACCAGGCGACATCCGCGAAGTTCAGAATAACGCCTTCATTCCGCCAGTCGGTAAGGTCGGCAGACGACCAGCACTCAAACGAAGCGGTCGTATAAGGGTTCGACGACGTCGTAGGGTAAAGATAGTAGCGCCCATCGAAGTAGTGGAGCTCCGGATCGGCATACCATCCGGGAAACAAAGGATTGCCGCTCATACGCGGTGCGATAGGATTTTGGGACATAGGGCCTCAGTGAGTGAAATTGGGATTTGAAGAGTCACGCTGCAAAAATTGATGGGGGAAATCGCATTTTCTGGAACGGCATCGAGATCGTCCTGAGTGGCTGCGAAATGCCAGTGCAAATCCGAGGTGCTTGCCTGCGGGACGACGCCTTCCCTCTCGCCTCGGAAGCACCTCGCGCCATTACGTGCGATATCTCGAAGCCGTATTGCCATTCTGATTCCTATGCTACTGATCCGCTGGCTTCGCACCGTAGTCCAATGCAAGGACGGAAGAGGGGTTTCGCCAGACGCGGCAGATCGGCTGCTGGGAACGTATTGCTTTGCCGAATACGGCATCGCTTTGAGTGGAATACCAGTGTTTTCCTGAGCTATCTTTGTATTCGTACAGCGGGACGACTGAGGGCGAAGCTTTCTCCGTCGGTGTGGGTATGGCCGGCAGAGCATAAAAAGCCGGAGTGGCTGCCCCATCGTATAGGGCGATCAGGCCTGCATGCGAACGTGCCGCGGCGACCGCGTAGAAAAGGATGGACTGGACATTCGGCCATGTGCCAGCCGCTTCGATCTGCTCACGCATCTGATAGGCCATCGTTGCGTCCTGACGTTTCACGGCATAGACCGGCGACGGCAGAGCGAGGCGTTTATCGTCCAGAGCCAGACGGTACATAAGCTGATTGTAGTTGTAGCGGGGCACCAAATCGGTCACGCCGGAATAGGTGTCCACATAGGTTCCTTCAAAGTAGATCAGCCGTCCGCC
>JANXMY010000203.1 GCA_025354405.1 Armatimonadota bacterium | reverse complement strand
CTAAACTTCGCACACCGCCCCACCCTGCTTTTCTTTTACGGCGGTCAGGAGTCAGAAGCCGGCTGCTGCAGGGCGGCGATTGCCTGCTGGCATTTTCTTCGCACCCGGCCCGATGTCGATCAGAGAAAGCTGGTCATCGCGGGCTTCTCGCTCGGCTCGGGGATCGCCGTTGACCTTGCGGCGCGGGAGACCGCTGCCGCGAAGCCGGTCGCCGGACTGGCCCTGTTTGCGGCGTACACCAGCATGGCCGACGAAGCACATCAAGAGTATCCGATATACCCGACAGCCCTTTTCCGCTGGCTGATGAAGTACCAGTTTCGCAGCGAAGCGAAACTGCCGTTAGTCCAGTGCCCAGTCCTGATCGTCCATAGCCGGGCGGACCAGCTGATCCCCTTTTCGATGTCGGACCGCATGGCCGCGGTTTGCGGCGGCCCGGTCACCCGGCTGGTGCTCCTGAACGCCGACCACGGGTCTTATTTCACGCAGGACGGAGCGGCGCTGTTTCCCGCACTCAGACACTTTCTCTCGCACGCACTCACAAAATAGCAAGAGGTTTTTTCATGAAACTGAATAGTTTTCGACACGATGACGTGCCGCCCAAAATTGGTTTTGGACGGCGCTCTTTGTTTTTAAAGCGGCATGTGCAGGCCCTGAGCCACCAGGAAGCACGGGCGACCCGGCTGCATCATGCCCTGGAAGTGCGCTCCGCAGAGCTGAAGACGGCACAGGAGCGTATTTCGGCCATGGAGATGGCGCACGATGAGCGCAATGCCGAAGGCGAAGCTCTGCGCCGGATCGGAGAAGCCATGGGGTCCCTCTTTGACCTGGAGGAGATGCTCAAAGCTGTCGCCGGGGTCGCCGTGCAGGTGACGGGAACGGATTCGTCGCAGGTCTACCTGTTCAACGATGCCCATGATACGCTGGTCCTCAGAGCGGTCACCGACGGCTCTGGCGAGGTGATCGGCAAGCTGCGGCTGAAGGTAGGCGAGGGCCTGACCGGCTGGGTTGCGCAGCACAAAGAGCCGGTCATGCTCGGCCACGATGCGCAGCATGATGCCCGCTTCAAGTTCGTCCCGGAGCTGCAGGAGGACAAATACCAGAGCATTCTCAGCGTTCCTCTGATCTACCGGGGGGAAGTGCTTGGGGTCATCAATGTTCGCACTGAGAAGCCGCATCAGTACACGCAGAATCAAGTCCGGCTGCTGCGGTCCATTGCGTCGCAGGTCTCCGGGGCAATTGAGAACTCGCGGCAGTATCGAAAGCTGGAAAAGCGGACCTCCCAGCTTTCTGCACTTTCGGAGGTCAGCAAGTCGATCACTAGCGACCTCTACTTGGAAGAGATTCTCCAGCTGATCGTCGCCGCCACCGCGGACTCCATGTCGTTTAAGATCTGCTCGCTGATGCTGCTCGACGAGGACAAGCAGGAGCTGGTGATCAAAGCGACCCAGAGCAAGAGCCGCGAATATGCCAAGAAGGCCAATATCAAGCTGGGCGAAAGCGTCTCCGGCCAGGCCCTCGTGGAAGGTCGCACAATCACGGTCTACGACTTGAAGCACTCCGAAGAATACGCCTCGACTGAGCTGGCTCGCCGCGAAGGCCTCTCTTCGATGGCCTCCATCCCCCTGCAAGTCAAGAATAAAAAGATCGGTGTCCTCAACTGCTACACCGAGAAGCCGCATCGGTTCACCGAAGAAGAGATCTCCGTGCTAACGGCACTCGGCAGCCACGCGGCCATTGCCATCGAACACGCCAAGCTGATGGTCAAGTCGGCGATCATTCAGGAGATGCACCACCGGGTCAAAAATAATCTGCAGCAGGTGGCGTCGCTGCTGCGCCTGCAGATGCACTACGCCGGGAAGCGCACGGTCGAAGAAGTGCTGGCCGAGAGTCTGAACCGTATCCTCGCGATCGCGTCGGTGCATGAGCTGCTGGCCCGGGAAGACCTGGACATCGTCAGCGTCAAGAAGATCGCCGAGCAGATCATTCTGGCAACGGCCCAGAGCATCGTCGCCCCGAGCAAACATATCGCCATGAAGATCGAAGGCCCGGATATCCTCCTGCCGTCTTCCCAGGCGACTTCCGTGGCTTTGGTCTTAAACGAGCTGGTGCAGAACGCCGTCGAGCACGGCTTTGGCGAGGGCATGGACGAAGGAGATATCCGCATTACGCTCACCGAGGACGCAAAGCAGTTCGGCCTCTCCGTCTCCAACAACGGCACCCCCCTGCCTGATCACTTCGATATCAAAAAGACCGACTCGCTCGGCCTGCAAATCGTGGACTCCCTAGTCGGCGGCGACCTGCAAGGCCGCTTCACGCTTACGAGTGGAGGAGAGAGAACCGTCGCCGAGGTGGTGTTTGCGAAGTGAAGCCTGAGCGCAAGAACCCACTCGCGCCGCCCAGCGTTTTTCACTGACTGATCGTGACATTGTCCAACCAAGCCGTGCCGGTGCCATCCAGTAGCAGCACGATGGCGACATGGCTGGTGCCAGCGGGAATCGTCACTTTCTTCTCGAAGTGGGTCCAGCCGGTCGTATTCTGGGCGTAGCCGACCTGGAGAAAGGCAATCGGGCCCCAGGAAGAGTTCAGCGGCTGCACCGCGAAGTTGACCGACTCCGTCCCATTTGTCTTGACCCACCCAGAGACGGTAAAAGAGGCTCCAGGCGCGGCATCGATAAACTGGGCGGCCTGCCCTTTCGCGGCTCCGCCGTCGGATGCCAACTTCAGGGCGGCCCCTCCGCCGTGGTGCTGCGTCGTATCACGGGAGGCGAGCAGCTTGCCGCTGCCGGTCCAGGACACAGCCCAATTATTAGGGGTCGCAGCTCCCGCTTCCATGTCCCCATTTAAGACCGAGGGAGTTACTTCTACGAAGGGCAATGGCGACGGATACGGAGGAGTTCGGGCCTCTGGTGCGGAAGCGGGCAAGGCGGAAACACCGCGCTCGCCGGGGAGCGGCGGGGCGATCCGCCACATGCCGTAGCACTGACCGTTGGCCCAGGCCTCGTGGGTGGAAGGGTTGACCCGAATGGCGGACACTTCATGCGGGCCATCCGTGCCCGGTGCGGTGGCGGATAAGTTCGTCCAGGTCGTCCCGTCGTCCACGGAGCGGCAGACAGTCGCCGCACTGGCGTAGAGGTTACGCGGCCCGCCGACATAGAGGACACGTGGGTCCGATGGGTCAAGAGCCACCGTGATAACTCGCGGGCTGCCGCGCTGATCATGGGGCGTGTCGATCGTCGCCCACTGCGCTCCATTCCAAACCTTGAGATGGTCCTGCGCCGCGACAAAAACGTGGCCGGTCTTCGGGTCGAACGCC
>JANXMY010000202.1 GCA_025354405.1 Armatimonadota bacterium | reverse complement strand
GCTCTGCGAATCCGAGTGATCAGAGGTATAATTAAATACCAGTATCGTGCCGCTTTACAACTGTGGTAAAATATTATGAAATATCGAGCGGGTGAGAGCGAGTGACTGAAAGTCACTCGCTAGGTGAGGCACCCTCCGGGTGTAGGAGAAGACGTCCGGATCCGTCGTCCGAAGGACGCCCTACCTAGCGAGTGGTTTTCAACCACTCGGCCCCGGGTGTAGGAGAAGACGTCCGAATCCGTCGTCCAAAGGACGCCCTACCTAGCGAGTGGTTTTCAACTACTCGGCCCCGGGTGAAGGAGAAGACGTCCGGGTCCGACGTCCGAAGGACGCCCTACCTAGCGAGTGGTTGAAAACCACTCGAGAGCTGATAGATAACGAACATTTGTTCGTATTTGCAAAACGAATCCCCCGGGGATATCGGGGCCGCGGCAGGAGAAAATGGTATGCATGATGGAATGCGCTCGCAGGTTTTCAGCTTCGGTGATTTCGCAGCGGCGACAGCGCGGTACACACAGATGCTCGGCTGCAAACCGTATCTCGAGGAGCCTTTCTATGTTGGCTTGGATGTGAGAGGATGTGAATTGGGACTGATGCCCACAGAAAGTGAAACAAGCGGCTTAGTGACTTACTGGGGCGTTTCGGAAGCCGATACAGCCGATGCGGGGCTCCTCAAGCCCGGGGCGACGACATCGCAGCCAATCATGACTAAAAACCCGCATTTTCAAATGAAGGACGCTCAATGACTGACACCTCTACTTTGCGATCGCGCCTCAGCGCATTCCCTGGCGCTAGGGAGGATTTCCCCTTCGATGCGGATACGCTTGTCTTGAAAGTCTCGGGAAAGATGTTCGCGATGACTGGTCTGGAGGAGGCACCGCTGCGGGTAACGCTGAAAGGCGACCCGGACGACAACGAAGCCCTTCGCGCCGCTTATCCAGCCGTCCAGCCCGGTCATTATATGAACAAGCGGCATTGGAACACAGTCGTTCTGGACGGCACGGTCCCTGACGACGTGCTGACCGAGATGATCGGCAACTCCTACGCGCTCGTCGTGCGCGGCCTGCCCCGTATTGCCCGTCAACTTCTTGAAGCGGAAGAGTGAAAGCAAAACAAGAAAGAAGATTATGTCGACAATCACCGCGCTTGAGCCCCAGCAGCGGCGCAAAGGACGGATCAATGTGTATGTCGACGGCAAGTTTGTCCTCGGGGTGGGGGATGCCGTCGTCATAGACCTAGGCCTGCGGCTCGGGCGGGAGATGACCGCCGACCGGCTGCTGGAAATCGCCGGCGCGGAGGAAATCCACAAAGCGACAGAGGCGGCACTGTTTCTGCTGGAAGTGCGAGCCCGGTCCCGGCGGGAAATTGAAACGCGGCTGACGCAAAAGGGGTATGAAGAAGAGGTAATCCTTCAAGTTCTTGAGAAGCTGACCCGCCTGGAGCTGCTCGACGATGCCCAGTTTGCCGCCCAGTGGGTTGAAGCCCGCAGCCGGTCCGGCGGCAGCCGCCCCATGGGCAAGCGGCGCCTGACCCAGGAGCTGTTTGGCAAGGGGGTCGCGAAGGAACAGATCGCCGAGGCGGTCGAGCGCGTCTCTGACACGCAGGAGCTGATCCTCGCCCGCGAGGCCGCTCGAAAGAAGGTACGGATCGTGCCGACCGATCGAGAGACGCTCCAGGCGGAGCGGCGCAAGCTAATGGGATTTTTGCAGCGGCGCGGCTTTGGATGGGAGACTGTCAAGCTGGTGACACGCGAAAGTTTGCCCTCACCAGGAGATGTCGGGGAAGACGCGGAGGAGGCGTGGGAGGACTAAAGAGAGTTTTACAATTCAAGCAGGAATTTCTCTGTCAACCCGCGAATAGCTAAAGGTAATTAGTTCGCCAGGAACTTGACGGAAAACGTATCTAGGAAAGATTACCTATCTTAAAAACGAAAAGCCGTCCGCTCAGCCCTGAACTACTAACTCATTTGGGGGTGAGGGTATGATACCATCTATCATGATATGGGCAATCTTCGCAGCAGCGGTTCTCGCTGCGCTGGCGGGGATCACGCTCTTTTACTTAAAGCCGCAGCGAGAGATGCTGCAAAAACAACGCGCAGAGATGGAAGCCGAGCGCGAAAATCTACAATTGAATGCGCAAACGCGCTATAAAGAACAGCAGAAGGAACTTCTGCTTGAAGCCCGCGAAGAGGCCCTGCGCTTCCGAACCGAGTTCGAGTCAGAGCAGAGAGAGAAACGAGCCGATCTGCAGCGGCTAGAGCGAAAACTGGCACAAAAAGAAGAAGTGCTGGAGGAAAAGCTCTCCAGTATTGAGGGGCAGAAGGAAGTCCTGGCCGTTCAGGAACGGGCAGCCCAGAAGCACATGGAAGACGTCTGGGAGCTTAAGCAGCAGCAGCAGGCTACTCTGGAGCGTGTCGCTGAGATGAATACCGACGAAGCACGTCAGGTACTCTTGAAGGAAGTCGAAGATCAGGCCCGGCATGACCTGGCCCGAGTCGTCATGCAGATCGAAGCCGAAGCCCGTGCCGAAGGGGAAAAAAGGGCACGAAACATCGTTACCATCGCGATTCAGAGGATCGCGGCGGATCATGTTTCGGAAACCACGGTTTCTGTGGTACCATTACCGTCAGATGATGTCAAAGGCCGAATCATTGGGCGTGAAGGCCGAAACATCCGGGCGTTCGAGACGCTCACCGGTGTCGATGTCATTATCGACGATACGCCGGAAGCGGTCGTGCTGTCGTCGTTCGACCCGGTTCGCCGGGAAATCGCGCGCCTGGCACTCACGGCGCTGATTGTCGACGGGCGCATCCACCCGGGCCGGATCGAGGAGACGGTAGCGAAAGCGCAGGAAGAAGTCGAGCAGAGCCTGCGTCTCGCCGGGGCGCGCGCGGTGATGGAATCCGGCGTGACCGGTCTGCACCCAGAGATTATCAAGCTTCTGGGCCGGATGCGTTACCGGACCTCCTACGGACAGAATTTGCTGGACCACTCCATCGAGGTCTGTCATATCGGGGCCAGTATCGCCGCCGAGCTGGGGGCAAATGTCATGGTCGCCAAGCGGGCCTGCCTGCTGCACGATCTCGGCAAAGTGGTTCCGGACTCCGAGCTGCCACACGCTCTGCTCTCACAGGAGCTGATGCTGCGTTATGGGGAGAGTCCTGCCGCCGCCCATGCGGCCGGAGCGCATCACGAAGAGATACCGATGGACACGGTGGAAGATGTGATCGTCCAGCTCTCGGATGCTATCTCTGCCGCCCGTCCTGGTGCGCGGCGCGAGATGCTCGAGAGCTACGTCAAACGCCTTCAAAAGCTGGAAACGATTGCCGATTCGTTTCCGGGTGTCGAAAAGACCTATGCCGTTCAGGCTGGGCGAGAGATACGGCTAATGGTCCGGCCGGAGATCGTCGACGACGTCGCGGCACATAAGCTGGCCCGCGATGCCGCCAAGAAGATCGAAGAAGAGATGGATTATCCCGGTCAAATCAAAGTGACCGTAATCCGCGAGACTCGTGCGATCAATTACGCGAAGTAATTTCGCTTATTCGTTATGGAGGCAACCTCTGGGCGCGCTGAGTGCCCGGGTATATTGGGAAGAGCGACTGGTTATCGTACGTATACTAATGCTTGGGGATATTGTAGGGAAGGTCGGCAGAGATACTGTCCAGACCATGCTGCCGACACTTCATGAGATGTACGCGCCGAATTTTGTCATCGTTAACGGTGAGAATGCGGCCGCAGGTCTCGGAATCACACCGGACATCGCGCGGGGTATGCTCAGTAACGGCGTGGATGTCGTAACGCTGGGCAACCACGCCTGGAGTCGGCGTGATATTATGCACTTTCTGGAGGAAGAGCCGCGCGTTCTTCGTCCCGCCAACTACCCAGCCGGGTCGCCCGGCAAGGGCAGCGGAGTCTTCTGCTGCCGGGGTGGGGGGCATGTCGGGGTCGCGAACCTTCTTGGGCGGACTTTTATGGAGCCGGTCGATAATCCTTTCCGCACGGCAGATGCCGTTCTGGAAACATTTCGCGGCAAGACACTGGTTTCTTTCTTTGATTTTCATGCCGAAGCGACATCCGAAAAGACCGCATTTGCATACTATCTTGATGGACGTGCCAGTGTCGTCGTTGGGACTCACACACACGTACAGACCGCGGATGAGCGCATTCTGCCCGGCGGAACGGGTTACCTGACGGATGTAGGCATGGTTGGACCGCAGGACTCGATTCTGGGCATGAAAGCCCATGACAGTATTGAGAAATTTCTGACACATATGCCCCACCGCCTCGAAGTCGCCGACGGCGCAGCGGTCATCTGTGGCGTCGTGATCGATGTTGATGCGGAGACGGGCCGCGCCTCCCATATCGAGCGTGTTCAGATTCGCGATATTTATTAGGTTCCGCGATGTTTACGAGGTGGTGATTATGAAAAAAACAATTTTCGCGCTGCTTTTTCTTCTTCTGACGCTTCCTGTGTTCGCCGTCCCCGAAACAGTGCTGTTCGCCGGGAAGACCGCTGCGCAGTCGCAGATCACAGTTGCCCCCTGGGGCGGAGGCAGCGGGACCGAGAGCACCGAAGTGTTTTTGTTTGGCGGGCATTCGCTGAAGCTGACGACTCTGGACCTCTATCAGGGAGCACGTGTCACTTTCAACGCTCCTGTACCGCTGACGCCCGATGTCGCTGGAAGCGTATTTCAGATCACGCTGCGGCGCGGTGCGCCCGTTTTGCATTACGACCCGCGCTTGCTGCCCGACGCAGCCAAAACAGAAGCACCAGGCGACTTGACTCTGCCCAGCGGTATGAACAGTTCCAGCGGCACGAACTTTCCTGGTGGCTACCCCGGACAGGGTGCATTCGGGCCGAGCGGTGGCGGGCAGGGCGCTTACGGACCGGGAGGTTTCTCGGGCGGAGGACAAGGCGGATATCCCGGCGGCGGCCGCCGCCGTGGTAACCGGTCTTATGGGGGCGGGCAGGCGGCAGTTGCCCCGATCAGCATCCCGCTGGTCGAGAACTTACGCTTTTTGTTTACCCTCGCTGACGGGCGGCAGGCGGACATCCTCCGCCCCTACCCGCAGGCTGCCGACGGTACACTCGGCGAAGGCTGGTACAGCATCGCAGTCCCACTCTCCCTGCTGAAGTTTTCTGGCGGCAATGCAGCGGCCCCACAGTCCAAAGTGCTCCAAAGCGTCACGGTCGGCGGCGACCAGTTCGGCGTCTTCTATATTGGCCGGCTGCGACTAGCGACGGACACCGCCCCGCTCACCGTAAGTATCGAGGGCCAAGAAACTGCGGCTCCCGGTCAGCCGATCACTTTACGCGCTAAACTTGACGACACTCTGAGTGCGCTGAAATATGATTGGAACTTAGACGGCGGCACGGCAGATTCGGCCACCGGGGCAGTTATAACGCCAGAGTTTGCCACGGCAGGACACGATTACACGGTGACTCTGACGGTGACGGACTTAGACGGAATCAAAAAGGCGGCTCAGGCCACGAAGAAGATACACATTTCCGAAGAGATGCAGCAGAATCCTGGGATGCGTGATCCTCGTATGCGTGATCCCCGTATGCAGGACCCGCGCATGCAGGATCCACGTATGCAGGATCCGCGTATGCAGGATCCAAGAATGCAGGACCCGAGAATGCAGGGCGACTCGCCTGAGCAGCAGTAAGACTGAGCGATGCTGAAAATGAACGGAAGCAAGGCCGTCCCGCATGTTCGCCGCCGCGGCCCTTTTTTAGCACTGCTCGTCTCTCTGCGGCCCAAGCAGTGGACGAAGAATCTGCTGCTTTTCGCTGGGCTGCTCTTCACACTGGACCAGCACCACACCGTGCATCAGTTCCAGGTCGCGGCTCTCGGTTTTCTGCTGTTTTCGCTGCTTTCCAGCGTTGTCTACCTGATCAACGATCTGGCCGACCGCGACAGTGATCGGCACCACCCCAAAAAATGCCGCCGCCCCATCGCCTCCGGGGAGCTGTCCCCGTCGCTGGCGATCACGGCGGCGGTGATTCTGGGAATCATCAGCCTCGGGGCCTCATTCGTCCTGGGCTTCCGCTTTGGCGTGGCCGCGCTGCTGTATTTCCTGCTGACACTCTCCTACACCTTTCGCTTCAAGCACATCGTGCTGCTCGACGTCCTCACCCTCGCGGGCGGCTTTGTCCTGCGGGCAATGGCCGGCGCCATCGTGATCGGTGTCAGTATTTCCAGCTGGCTCATCCTCTGCACCCTGATGCTGGCCCTCTTTCTCGGCCTGTCCAAGCGCCGGGCCGAGCTGATTTCGACCCGGCAGGCGGGGACGCTGGGAACACGGCGCATTCTCGAAGAATACTCGCCTGAAATGCTCGACCAGATGATCGTGATCGTCACCTCTTCCTGCCTGATGTCTTATGCCCTTTATACCATCAGCTCTCCGACGGCCCAAAAGCACCATTACTTGATGGCGACTATCCCCTTTGTGATCTACGGCATCTTCCGCTACCTCTACCTGATGCACCGCCACGACCTCGGCGAGTCCCCCGATGCCGTGCTGGTGGAAGACCGACCCATGCTGCTTAACATCCTCCTCTGGGGCCTGATCACCGGCCTAATCATCAGCCATAGTGCTGAAAGGCTCCTTGCGCTTCTGCCGCACTGACCAGGTAACGCCGGCTAGGGTATACTCACCCTATGACTTCTTTCGATATGATCGCTTCTGATTCACCGATTCCCCATTCGCCCTTCCTCGACGGCCTCAACCAGCCGCAGCAGGAGGCGGTTCTGCACGAAAGCGGTCCGGTACTCATCTTTGCCGGGGCCGGATCGGGTAAGACCAATGCGCTGACAAAACGGATCGCCTACTTGATCCGCGAGCGGCACGTCCGGCCGTATAATATTCTCGCCGTGACTTTTACCAACAAAGCCGCCGCCGGAATGAAGGAGCGCATCGCCAGCCTCGTCGGCGACCTGGCCATGCGCGACCTCTGGGCCGGCACCTTTCACTCCCTCTGCGCCCGCTGCCTGCGTGAGCGCGGGGCATTGATTGGGCTGGACAAGAACTTCGTGATCTACGACGATGGCGACCAGCTTTCGGTCGTCAAAGAGACCGTCCGCGAGCTGAGCCTGGATGATAAGCAGTTCGCCCCCCGCGCCGTCCTTTCTCAAATCTCCAAAGCCAAAGAAACGCTGCAAACACCCTCGGATATTCTGGGCGACTTCTCAGCCTCCCCCTTTGAGCGGGCGATTGGACGGGCCTACCAGCTCTACCAGGAGAAGCTGACCATTTCGAACGCCCTGGACTTCGACGATCTGATTATGAAGACGGTCCAGCTCCTGCGCGAGTCGGAGAAGGCCCGCGAGCACTACCAAAACCGCTTCCAGTATGTTCACTGCGACGAGTTCCAGGACGTCAACGACAGTCAGTACCAGCTTCTAACCCTCTTTTCCGGGAAGTACAAAAACATCTGCGTCGTCGGCGACGATGATCAGTGCGTTGTGGAAGGTACGTCGATTTTGACCCCCACCGGATATGTCCCCGTCGAGACGATCAAAGAGGGCGATACGGTGCTCGCTGCCAGCGGCGGCTACCTCGTACGCGAAGCAGTCGTAGAGGCCGTCATGGTTCGGGACTACGTAGGTCCGATGCTCACGATCAACGCCGAAAAAGGGCCGTCCGTGCGTGTCACGCCGAACCATGTCCTCTTTGGTCGTCAGCCGGAAGAAGTAGCGCAGGAAGCCGGGCCGGTCTTTACCGCGTTTCTTCCCGGGGAAGACGGCAAGTGGAAAAGCAGCCAGGCCGAGCCGTCTTTCTCAGTGGAGAGCAGCAGTGAGGATGAGGCAAAGTTCACCGAGTACGACGAAGCCTGGAACTACGCGCGGCGGCAGCAAAGCGCAGGGAATTACGAGCAGATACGCATGCAGGCGTACACCGGGCGGAGCCTCTACACTGCCCTCCCCGCCGAGCTCATCACCGAGGACCACTCAGTGCCGGTCTTCGAAACCACGGGCAACCGGCACTTCTCGAACGGCAGCATCAAAGGGCGGCGCGTCGAAGGTATCACGACAAAGTACTACAACGGCAGAGTCTACGACCTCTCCGTCGCGGGCCTGCGCAACTACATCGCCGGCGGCATTGTGGTTCACAACTCGATCTATGCGTTCCGCGGGGCAAACGTTCAGATTATTCTCAACTTCGAGCGCGACTTTCCCGACGCCACCGTGATCAAGCTGGAACAGAACTACCGAAGCACGAAGAATATTCTTGATGCCGCCTACCACGTCGTCCGCAACAACAAGGGCCGGGCGGACAAGCGGCTCTGGACCGAAAACATCGACGGCGAGAGCATCGTCCTGGTCGAAGCCCCCAATGAGGTCGAAGAAGCCGTCGCCGTGGTCAATGTCATCCGCGACGAGACCGTCACCGGCGACCGCCGATACTCCGACTTTGCCGTGCTCTATCGTGCGAACTCCCAGTCCCGCGCATTAGAAGAGCAGTTTATCAACTACCGCATCCCGTACAAAATCGTCGGGGGGGTCCGCTTTTATGAACGGCGCGAAGTCAAAGATATGATCGCCTACCTGCGAGTGCTCGTCAACCCCTTCGACGGTCTGAGCATGCGCCGCATCATCAATGTCCCGGCTCGGGCCATCGGCACGACCAGTGTCGAGAAGATCAACAGCTTCGCATCGCGCTTCGAGATCTCTTTCTGGGATGCCTGCCGCCGCGTCGCCGAGATCGATCTGCCCGCCCGTGCGAAAAATAGCGTGGCCGCGTTCGTCAAAGTCATCGAGTACCTGCACACCAAGATCGAAACCCAGACCGTTTCCATGCTCGTGCAGAACGTCCTGGATACAACGGGGTATTTGGACGACCTCAAGAAAGACAAGACCCCGGAAGCCGAATCCCGCGTGGAGAACGTTGGCGAGCTGGTCACCGTCGCCAAGGAGTTCGAGGTGCAGCAGGGCGACGAAGGCGACAAATCACTTTTGGCCTTTCTCGAGACCGTCGCCCTGGTCGCTGATATCGACTCGCTGGAAGATACGGCAAACTCCGTGACTCTGATGACCCTGCACGCCGCCAAGGGCTTGGAGTTTCCGGTCGTCTTTCTGGCGGGCCTGGAAGAGGGAATCTTCCCGCATTTCCGGGCGATGGGCAGCCAAACCGAGCTGGAAGAGGAGCGCCGGCTCTGCTATGTCGGGATCACGCGGGCCAAAGAGGAACTGTTTATGTCCTACGCCGCCTCGCGTATGATCTTCGGTAATGTCCAGCGCAACCCCGTCTCCCGCTTCGTCTCCGAGATTCCGATGTCCCTGTTCCTCGCCAAATCCTCCCGGCGCGGAACCGTGGAGAACTACACCCCGACCCTGGTCGACGGCAGCCGCCGCCCGGAGGCGCAAACCGCACCCAAATGGGACGATCTCGCCCGCGCTACCGCCCATAAAGCCCCGATGGCCCCGACCGCACCCACCGCGGGCGGCAATCCGAAGGACTTCCCCTTCGACCTCGGCGGAAAGGTCCGCCACGCCATCTTCGGCGACGGCTTCGTCGTCGGCTTCGAGGGCAGCAGCATCGTTAAAGTGCAGTTCATGGGTGCCAACGGCCTGAAAAAGCTGGATTTAGGCTTCGCGAAGTTGGAAAAGGTATGACATCCGCCTTGAACACGATCCTACAGGAAATGACCCGCCGCTGCATGGCTGAAATACTTCTGGATACTGTCTCCGTGTAGGGGCGCTGCTTGCTGCGCCCTCTTATATTTGCCGCGCCCTCTTATATTTGCCGCGCCCTCTTTATCTTGCCGCGCCCTCTTATATTTGCTGCGCCTAGCGTTTGTAAATATGTCAATTTTATAGGTAAAATTGCAATAATTGCTGGAAACATAAAAGAGAAAGGGTCAGACGAAGAAGAAGAGTCAGAGGGCGCGGCAAGCAGCGCCCCTACAGGGAAGAACAGCAAGTCTCAAGGAGGGACACGAGATGAATTACGATCCAGAAAGGCATCACCGCCATTCCATTCGTTTGCCAGGATATGATTATGCAGGGGCAGGAGTTATTTTTGTCACCGTTTGCACACATCAACGGGAAAATCTCTTCGCTGAAATCATTGCAGAGTCAATGGTCAGAAATAGCGTTGGGAATATTGTGAACACCACGTGGCAGGATTTGCCCAAGAGGTTTCCTGGTCTGATATTGGATGCATTTGTCGTTATGCCAAACCATATTCATGGCATTTTGATATTTCCTGACCAGCCAATAAACTCTGCTCCCCCTTTTCCACCCGCTGCCTTGAGGCATGTTTTACGTGCGTTCAAATCGATCTCTGCCGTGGCCTCGAATCGCTTTCTAGAACGCCATGAATGGCCTCTATGGCAGCGTAACTACTACGAGCATATCGTCAGGAACGAATCGGTCCTGGATAAAGCACGAAGCTACATTGACAACAACCCCAAGAATTGGCACCGGGATGCAGACAATCCTATTTTCCTGTAGGGGCGCTGCTTGCCGCGCCCTCTTTGTCTTGCCGCGCCCTCTTTGTCTTGCCGCGCCCTCTTTATCTTGCCGCGCCCTCTTTATCTTGCCGCGCCCTCTTTATCTTGCCGCGCCCTCTTTGTCTTGCCGCGCCCTCTTTGTCTTGCCGCGCCCTCTTATATTTG